>JBFFRZ010000042.1:0-13564 GCA_041572715.1 Gammaproteobacteria bacterium | reverse complement strand
CAGATATCGCAGTAGGCGTGATTAGTGGCCTGGGTCCCCAATCCTACTCACTCGCTTTACAGGCGGCGCACCACTACCTGCGGGATCAGGCATGATCTAAATTCAAGGCGATCAGACATGGATATCAGAAAAGTTAAAAAACTCATCGAATTACTGGAGGAATCCGGCATTGCAGAAATCGAAATTCACGAAGGTGAAGAGTCGGTTCGTATCAGCCGGAATTCAACCTCACCAACGCTAATGGCTGCACCCATGATGGCGCCATCGGCGCCAGCCCCGGCAGCAATGGGCAATACCGCAACCAGTGAGCCGCTTGCTGATGCCGAAACGAGTGACCTGCCTGCCGGACATGTTGTGGAGTCCCCGATGGTAGGCACCTTCTACGCCGCATCCTCCCCGGGAGCCGCACCATTTGTGCAGGTGGGCAGTTCAGTCTCGGTAGGCGATACCCTGTGTATCGTGGAAGCGATGAAAATGCTCAACCAGATCGAGGCCGACAAGGCAGGTACCATCAAGGCGATCCTGGCTGAAAATGCGCAGCCCGTGGAATTCGGCCAACCACTGTTCATTATTGAATAATTCCGATGCTTGATAAGGTTCTGATTGCAAATCGGGGCGAAATTGCGCTTCGTATTCTGCGCGCATGTCGCACCATGGGGATCAAGACGGTTGCAGTGCATTCGACAGTCGACCGTGATTTAAAGCACGTTCGACTGGCAGATGAAAGTGTCTGTATCGGTGGTGCGCCGTCTGCTGAAAGTTATCTGAATATGCCGGCCCTGATCAGCGCGGCCGAGGTTACCGATGCGGTAGCCATTCATCCGGGTTACGGTTTTCTCTCGGAGAACGCGGACTTTGCAGAACAGGTCGAGTCCAGTGGATTTATCTTCATCGGGCCCAGGGCAGAAACTATTCGCCTGATGGGTGACAAGGTTTCTGCCATCAAGGCGATGAAGGAGGCCGGTGTACCGACAGTACCGGGCTCGGATGGACCAATCGGTGAGGATGAGAAAGAAACCCTGCGGCTGGCAAAAAAAATCGGCTATCCAATTATTATCAAGGCATCCGGTGGTGGTGGTGGTCGTGGTATGAGGGTGGTACATACCGAATCCAATCTGCTGAATGCGATCTCTCTGACCCGTTCAGAGGCCGGCGCGGCCTTTGGCAATGACACGGTCTATATGGAAAAATACCTGGAAGCTCCGAGGCATATTGAATTCCAGATACTGGCTGATGAGCATGGTAATGCAATCCACCTCGCTGAGCGTGACTGTTCCATGCAACGACGTCATCAGAAGGTCGTCGAGGAAGCCCCTGCGCCGGGTATTCCCGAAGACCTGCGAAACGAGATCGGCGGGCGCTGCGCAAAGGCCTGTCAGACCATCGGCTATCGGGGTGCAGGCACCTTTGAATTCCTCTACGAGAACGGTGAGTTTTACTTCATTGAGATGAATACCCGGGTGCAGGTAGAGCATCCGGTAACTGAAATGATTACCGGTGTCGACATTATTCAGGAGCAGTTACGGATTGCGGCGGGGGAAAAACTTGCCTACCGGCAGGCGGATATCCAGGTAAAGGGCCATGCAATCGAATGTCGTATCAATGCAGAAGACCCGGAAAGCATGATGCCTTCACCCGGATGTGTCAGAAACTATCATGCACCCGGAGGACCGGGCATCAGAATCGATTCGCACCTGTATAGCGGATACCACGTGCCGCCAAACTACGATTCACTCATCGGTAAGTTGATTGCACAT
The DNA here is from genome assembly GCA_041572715.1 of Gammaproteobacteria bacterium. Lineage (GTDB taxonomy): Bacteria > Pseudomonadota > Gammaproteobacteria > JAJDYQ01 > JAJDYQ01 > JAJDYQ01. The sequence continues at coordinate 11,807 of JBFFRZ010000042.1, read as the reverse complement.
GGTGACACCCGGGATAATGCATTGGCGCGCATGGATATCGCGTTGAGCGAGATATTGATCGATGGCATAAAATGTAATGTGCCCCTGCAACAGAGCATCATCAATGATGCAGCCTTCCGGCAGGGTGGAGCAGATATCCATTACCTGGAAAAGAAACTCGGCCTGTCCAAGTAGCTACCTGTTGCCATGTCATGGCAGGAAATAACGTTTGAGCTGCAGTCCGCAGAGGTCGCGGAATTCGAGGATGCGTTACTGTCATTAGGGGCGCTGTCCATTACCCTGCGCGATGCCGCAGACCAACCCTTACTTGAGCCTGCCCCGGGCGATACGCCAGTGTGGGACCGGGCGTTGCTGACAGCAATGTTTGATGGTGCAGTAGAACCGTCTGAAATTGTCCGGCAAATGAAGGAACTTCTGAAACTGTCTTCAGTCCCGCCCTATCAGGTCGGAGAGCTTGAAGACCGGGAATGGCGCCGGACCTGGATGGATCATTTCAGGCCAACGCAGTTCGGCCATCGATTATGGATATGTCCCAGCGGTTATGAACGTCCGCAGCAGGCCGATGCGGTCATTGTCGATCTCGACCCCGGCCTTGCCTTTGGCACCGGTAGTCATCCGACAACTGCATTGTGTATGCAATGGCTGGACGCGCATGAACTACGGGGTAAGGTCATGGTTGATTTCGGATGTGGTTCGGGAATACTGGCGATCGCTGCGGCCAGGTTGGGCGCGGAGGTGGTTTATGCCATTGATAACGACACGCAGGCCCTGCAGGCAACCCGGGATAACGCGCTGCTGAATAACGTTGATGCCATTGTCCAGCTATATGAAGCGGAAGATATTGGTTCTGCTTCGGTGGATATTGTGATCGCGAACATCCTGCTAGAACCGTTGCTTGCACTGAAGCATGAATTTCACCGTATGTTAAAACCATCGGGTCATCTGGTGCTTTCGGGGCTGCTGGCCGAACAGCGGGAGATACTTCAGGACGCCTATCGTGACTTGTTTATATTCGATGCTTGCGAGTCTATGCAAGAGTGGTTACGGTTGGACGCTACCAGACGCTGATTGATGCACGTTATGCAAACCCGTTGTCCGTCCTGCGAAACCGTTTTCAGAATCACCGAGATCGAAGCCTCTGTATCCGGTGGTATGGTGCAGTGTGGTGTATGCCAGCACTTCTTTAATGCGCTGAAACACCAGGATCCGGCATCAGCGCAGAAGCCCGATAGCCAGACTGATCTGATCGTGAAGAAAAGCAGGAGCCTGGCCAAGGATGAATTGTCATCTTCCCTCGCACAGTCTTATGTAAAGGCCCGCCCGCGGGTACCCTGGTGGAGTACGCTGATCTGGACGGTGCTCATACTGCTGGTATTGACAACGCTACTGCTTCAGCTCGCCTGGTTTAACCGGGAACAACTGGCATTATTACCGGAACTGAAACCCTATGTTGAAAGGTTATGCCAGCAATTCGATTGCCGGTTAAAGCCGAATGTTGACCTGGAGAATATCGAGTTGCTGTCCCGGGATGTGCGTTCTCACCCGACGCACCGTAATGCGTTACTGATAACGGCGACATTCATTAACCGTGCGACATTTGAGCAACCTTACCCGGATGTAGGACTGGTGTTGTCAGACCTGGGCGGTAATGTCATTGCCCAACGACAGTTCAAACCTGTTGAATACCTGAAGACTGATCTCGAGTCAGTAGACATGATGCTGAAGGAGGTTCCGGTGACCCTGGTCATGGAGGTCCAGGATCCGGGAAGCGAAAGCGTTTCCTTTCGCTTTGAGTTTTTGTAAAAACCGGTCGTATTGTCGCTGACCAATTTCTATGCAATAGCACATTTTTTATACAAACTGTAATATTTGCTTAATCGAATATCAGGTTGTTTTAATCGTGTTTATTGGTCCCCATGAAATTACCGGCCAGGTTTTACTGGCACCGATGGCAGGCGTCAGTGATCTGCCTTTTCGCAGGCTTGCGATCGAATTCGGTGCTGCCATGGCGGTTTCAGAGATGATATCCAGTAACCCCCGGCTGGCGAATACACGAAAGTCCCGGCTGCGGCAGCAACATTTTGCAGAGGCCGGTATCCGCGCGGTGCAGATTGTCGGTACCGAAGCACAGCAGATGGCGGAAAGCGCGCGGTTAAATGCGGACAATGGTGCACAGATTATTGATATCAACATGGGTTGCCCGGCAAAGAAGGTCTGCAAAAAAGCGGCCGGTTCGGCATTGCTACGTGACGAAAATAAAGTCGCCGAAATATTACGGGCGGTAGTGAACGCCGTTGAGCTGCCGGTGACCCTGAAAATCAGGACAGGCTGGGCGCCTGATGAGCGTAATGCGGTCACGATCGCGCGAATCGCCGAGTCGGAGGGTATACGCATGCTTGCGGTGCATGGTCGAACACGTGCCTGCGCATTTCGGGGCGATGCGGAATATGAAACCATCGCCAGCGTGAAACAGGCCGTTGCGTTGCCAGTCATCGCCAATGGTGACATCGATAGCCCGCGCAAGGCGAGGGCGGTGCTTGATTTCACCCGGGCTGACGGGGTGATGATTGGACGGGCAGCACAGGGAAACCCCTGGTTGATTCGCCAAATCAATGACTATCTCACCACAGGTGCGTACCGGGCTCCGCCAAATGTGATTCAGGTCACAGATACAATGGCAAGCCATCTGCATGATATACACAAGTTTTACGGGGAAACTACAGGGGTAAGAATCTCGCGCAAACATCTGGGCTGGTACTGTAAATTACTGCCTCACGGTGAGCGGTTGAAAGCGGCTTTCAATGCCGCTCAGTCCGCTTTGGAACAGTACCGCATACTGGGTGGATACGTGGATCAAACCCGTCAGGATCAAATGGGGATAGCTGCATGACTATGGAACACGCAACATTATCGGAAGCACTGGGGACTATTCGCGAACGCAGAAGGGAACCGCTGGGCAGTACGGTCAAGACAGCACTGCAACTGTATTTCAATAATCTGAATGGCCATAATCCGGGATCGATTTACCAGATGGTGATCGCCGAGGTGGAACGGCCCATGTTTGAAACCGTGATGGAATATGTCAACGGCAATCAGAGCAGGGCGTCACAAATCCTGGGGATATCCCGCAGCACGTTGCGCAAGAAATTAAAAATTTACGACCTCGACTAGGTTTTAATCAACCCCGCATACGGGATTAACAAGGCGCTTTGGCGCCTTTTTCTTCATGTAGTGCAACGTCAAGCCTTTCGCTGCAATTTGCAAGCATCTGGCTCATTGGCAGACAAGGCCAATCCGGTATAATCCGCGGCCTGTTTGATCAGCCCGGAAATATTCTATGTCACGTCCCATCAAGCGTGCGCTAATCAGCGTATCCGATAAAACCGGCATCGCTGAACTGGCCGCCACCCTGGCCAAACGCGATATCGAAATCCTCTCAACCGGTGGAACTGCTGCGTTACTGAAAGAGCAAGGTATCGAGGTCAAAGATGTATCCGAGCACACCGGTTTTCCCGAAATGATGGATGGCCGTCTGAAAACCCTGCATCCGAAAATTCACGGTGGCCTGCTGGGTCGTCGCGGTGAAGATGATGCGGTCATGCAGGAGCATGACATCAGTACCATTGATCTGGTGATCGTGAATTTATATCCCTTCGAACAGACGGTTGCCAGAGATGACTGTACCTTGCCACTGGCTATCGAAAATATTGATATCGGCGGGCCCACGATGTTACGGGCTGCAGCCAAGAATTATCATGACGTGGCCGTAGTTGTGGATGCCGCAGACTATGAACGAGTGCTCCACGACCTGGTGGAAAATGATGGCGCGGTCAGTGATGCACTCAGGTATGAACTCGCCACCAAGGTGTTCTCACATACAGCCAGATATGACGCGGCCATCTCTAATTACCTCACGGCACGTGATTACCTGGGCGAGCAAAAAAAGTTCCCGGGGGTTTTTAGTTTCCAGTATGTGCACCAGCAAGGCATGCGCTATGGAGAGAATCCTCACCAGCAGGCGGCCTTTTATGTGGAGCACAATGTCAGTGAGCCAAGTGTAGCTACCGCCACACAGTTACAGGGCAAGGAGTTGTCATTCAACAATATCGGTGACACCGATGCCGCCCTTGAATGTGTCAAACAATACGATTCACCGGCATGCGTGATCGTCAAGCATGCCAATCCCTGCGGTGTTGCCGTCGCCGATGATATTGCCGCGGCTTATGACCGGGCCTATAGCACCGATCCGGAATCTGCATTTGGCGGTATTATCGCTTTTAACCGCGAACTCGACGAAAACACCGCTGCAATGATTGTAGAGCGACAGTTCGTTGAGGTAATTATTGCGCCCGCGGTGAGTCCCGCGGCAGAGCAGGCAATTGCGGCAAAGAAGAATGTTCGGTTGCTTGCTTGTGGACAATGGCAGAAGCCAGTGGCCCGCCTTGATTTAAAGCGCGTCAACGGTGGCCTGCTGGTGCAGGATGCCGATCTTGAACTATATAACGAGCTCAAGGTCGTGACTGAACGTGAGCCGGGCGAACAGGAAATGCAGGACCTGCTGTTTAGCTGGACAGTGGCCAAGTTTGTCAAATCCAATGCCATTGTTTATGGCAGGGATAACATGACTATCGGGGTAGGTGCGGGCCAGATGAGCCGAGTCAATTCTGCGCGTATTGCGGGCATCAAGGCCGAGCATGCGGGCCTTGAAGTGCAAGGCGCAGTAATGGCTTCAGATGCCTTTTTCCCGTTCCGGGACGGCATTGATAATGCCGCCGGGGCAGGTATCACCGCTGTAATACAACCGGGCGGTTCCATGAGAGATGAAGAAGTAATCGCGGCTGCCAACGAGCATGGTATGGCGATGGTGTTTACCGGGATGCGCCATTTCCGCCACTGATGGGGCCGGGTATCACTGGTTTGAGTTCTACGTCGAAACCCTCGGTATTTCGCCGGCATCATGACTATAATTTCACGCGTCCGCAGCAACGATCTGCGCTCATCGTATTTTCATAACAAACATGGTTCATGTAAGGGGCAATAGATGAATGTCTTGATAATTGGTGGTGGCGGGCGTGAACATGCGCTGGCATGGAAGGCCGCTCAGTCCGAGCAGGTTGACAGGATTTATGTTGCACCGGGCAATGCCGGTACAGCCCGGGAGCCCGGCATTGAAAATGTCGATATCAGTGCCGAGGACATTGCAGGGTTGAAAATGTTCGCACTGAACAAGGAAGTAGGTCTGACCATTGTTGGTCCCGAGGCGCCACTGGTCGCCGGTATTGTTGATGAGTTTGAAGCTGCCGGCCTGAAAATTTTTGGCCCCACCAGGAATGCCGCGCAGCTGGAAGGATCAAAGGCCTTCACCAAGGACTTTCTGTCTATTCACGGTATACCAACCGCCGCATATGGAAACTTCATCGACGTGGATGAAGCGATCGAATATATCCAGCAACAGGAGGTGCCCATCGTGGTCAAGGCAGACGGGCTCGCGGCAGGCAAGGGCGTCATTGTAGCCCAGACCGAGGAGGAAGCGATCGCAGCGGTCAGGGATATGCTGGCTGGTAATCGTTTTGGAAGCGCGGGCCATCGTGTGGTGATCGAGGAGTGTCTGCTGGGTGAGGAAGCCAGTTTTATCTGCATGGTGGATGGCGAGGATGTCCTCGCAATGGCGAGTTCACAGGATCACAAGGCCAGGGACAACGGTGATACGGGACCAAATACCGGTGGCATGGGCGCCTATTCCCCCGCACCGGTTATAGATGAGGCCATGCATGATCGCATCATGAATGAGGTGATTATGCCGACCGTCAAGGGCATGAAAAAAGATGGTCATCGTTACCGGGGTTTCCTCTATGCGGGTGTCATGATCGGTGAGGATGGTGTGCCCAGGGTACTCGAGTACAACTGTCGATTCGGTGATCCCGAGACCCAGCCGATCATGATGCGGCTGCAGTCTGACCTGGTGGATTTATGCATGGCGGCAGTAACAGGTGAACTTTATAACCGGGAAATTGAATGGGACACGCGCGCATCGCTGGGTGTGGTGATGGCCGCTGGAGGTTACCCCGACAGTTATAACAAGGGCGATGTGATTACCGGGCTGGATCAGGTTGATGATCCGCAAACCAAGGTCTTTCATGCGGGCACCTCTGAACAGGATGGTAACGTTGTAACCAATGGTGGCCGGGTGCTTTGTGTCGTTGGTCTGGGTGAAACGGTTGCTGAAGCACAGAAGATCGCCTATCAGGGGGTTGAAAAGATCAGCTGGGACCATGTTTATTACCGAACTGACATTGGCCACAGGGCCATCAAGCGTAGCGGTAAGGATGGCGGGTGTACGTGCTGAACGGGACGACTGGGCAAGCCTGATATTGGCGGTCAGCTGCTGGCCAGTGAGATGGCCTGCTGGACGTAGGTTTTATACTCGAGTCGCAGTTGCTGCAGGAATTCATATAGCGCCTCCCGGCCACCATCCGGCTTGACGCGATCGGACAGGCGGAAAGGCGGGTAAACAATCGCTGCAGTCGTTGTTTGCGTTGGTCGTTTATCAAAATTGGCAACCGCAACCGGTACGATCAGTGGTTCGGGCTGAACCGCGGCGGCCAGGCGAAAGGCGCCCGCCCTGAATTCGCCCGGAGAATCTTCCGTGTAACTGCAACGTCCTTCCGGTGCGATCAGCAGATTCCTTCCCGCAAGCAGGTGCGCCCGTGCCCTGTCCAGAAACTGGCGGTTGCGGGTTTCGCGGGTCAGGTCCTGATCCTGGTCCTCCTCATCAACCTCACCGGAATAGACGTACAGGTAGTCCAGTCGATCAAAATACTGTTGATAGCCAAACCAGCCGAGCTCCGGCTTACGCACAACACGCACGGGCGCCTCTCCGTAGTGCTTGTAAAGAATCATGCTGGAGACAAAATGGCTATCCAGTGTCAGCCTGAACTCATTGGGTAACATGGTTTCCATGTGGTTTTCGAGATGATTCATGATGAAGATATTGCCCGGGCTTTTCGGCAGGTTCTCTTCCCCCTTAACCCGGTAGGATAATTTACTGAACACATCCATGAAGGCCCGCATGCTAAGGCGCCTCACTTCTTCAGGCGTTGTTTCTTGTGGGGCATTCACCACCGCTTCATAGGTTTTTTGCAGGCCCTGGTACAGATCGAGTTCCCTGTGCACATCCTGCAGTATTTCCAGCGATAGTTCTGCAAGGTCACGTTCTGTCGGTTCTCCATGTGCACGGGTGAGTTCCAGGGCATGAAAGGCGTCGGCGAGGGTGAGCCGGTTTTCCAGCAGGTAGGGGATTTTGTGCAGGGGAGAAGTAACGGGTAGTGATTCAGCTGCCTGGTCAAGAATCGAACGCATTGTCCTGGCCTCTGTACCATAACGACTGGCGATCAGTCGCATCCGCGTAAAACGCAACCTGGAGCCAATGATCTGTAACAGGCGCTGCAGCAAAACCACGCTGACGCCAGGCTGTTGTTCGCATAATTTTGACAAGCTGTCACCCGGGATCGCGACCACCTGGGTACGCTCGAGGGCGAAAGCAGAGTTACGGTAGCGCCGTGGATCGACCAGCACGGACCAGCCCAGCTGCGCACCGGTATTTTCCAGTGTCCTGAGGAATACACAGCGGCTGCCGCCTGTGTCACAAAACCGCATACCTACTCGACCATTCAGCAACAGGTACAGGTGGTCGGCGACTGAGTCCTGGTTGAATAACACGTCGTCCTTATCGTAAGTTGTGATAATTGCCTGATCTGCCAGCCAGCTCAGCAGCCCGGTTTCAAGTCCTTCGAACAGGGATGAATGGGCGAAAAAATCAGCCATCGCAGTAGTAGACCGCAACTGATCGGCTGTCCACGGGTTGTCGATATCCGCTATGGAATCCGGTAGAGCACTGGAAGATGTGACCGCTGCATCACGTCTTTCCAGTAATTTAACGCATTCTGCCTGCAGGCGATCTGCGAGTGACTCCGCAGCCTTGCGCAATAGTATGGACGCACTTGAGGGGTCATCATTCATCAGCTCATCAATAACATGATGAGGTATTCGCAGCACACGGCAGGTACCTTCGCAGCGCACATCTGTCAGGTAACGAAACGGCGCACAAAAGACCGACCAGCCGATGATGAGCCCGGGTTGGGAATTAACCCCGACCATTAGCTTGCCTCTGCCCTCAACTTCTATCAAAAACTGAACACTTCCTGACAGCAGCAGATATAGTGCGATCGCACGATCATGCTGTCGGGTAATCAGCGTATTGTTCTCAAGTTCCAGTATCTTTGCAGACCCGGCGAGTCGCTCTAACGTCGGGCCATGCAACCCACTGAAGAACGGCAACTGTTTGAGAACATCGATTGATACCATATTTCCAGAACCCTGATGACGGGCAAAAACCAGTCGGTATTATTCGTTAGTTCAGGATACTACGTTAAAGTAGTGTATGCGTCGGCAATTCAAACCACCAATCACGAGGCCGGAAGACTTTTCAGCTTTTTGGCAAAGCACGCGTGCGCAGCTTGAACAAATAGAGCCACAGCTCGAAAGTGATGCGCATTTAGCAGCCGAGCTGCCCGGTGTCAGCGCGCAGATCGTATCATTTGTTTCGCTGGGGCATGTGCGCATCTCTGCGTACCTGTTGCAGTGGCAGGATGATGAAGCAAGGCCGCTGGTGATCAACAGCCATGGCTACGGGGGCCATTGCAGGCCACGCTGGGACTGGGCAAAGCAGGGCGTAAACGTACTCAGTGTAGATATACGAGGTTTCGGTATCTCAGCCGCCGCTTTACCCAACCCTTCCCGCTGGGGGTATGTATTAACTGGCATAGAAACGCCGGAAACATCGGTGATACGACGCGCTGTCTGCGACTATATGCAGGCCGCGAGGATGGGACGGCAGCTCTGTACAGATCGCATATCCCGGGTTGTATTTGAAGGCGTCAGTTTTTCCGGCGGGCTGGCCCTGATGTCACAGGCAATACTGGGCGAGGCCGATTTACTGGCGATCGGTGTGCCGACCTTTGGTTGGGCGGAAGGACGCAACCTGTTCGTTAAATCCGGATCCGGTGCCGAGATTAGTCGATACCTGGCGCACAGGCAGGATTACCTGGAAGATACGATGGTAGTGCTACGTTATTTTGATGCGGTCAATTTTGCTGACCAGGTCAGCTGCCCGGTATTGCTGGCGCTTGGCTTGAAGGACGACGTGGTTCCCGCGAAAACAGTTTATGGTATTGCCAATCACCTGCAGGTTCCCTATGAACTGATCGAGTTCCCGGTGAGTCACTCCGATGGCCCGGAAGAAGAACAATGGGAACAGTTCGAAAACTACTGGCTTGAACTGGCCCTTCATGGATTGCCGGATCAGTACGGTAAAATGAGTCTGACCCCGAAGGAGGGATAAAACGGCAAGCCCGATCTGCGTCCGCTGTTATTAACCGGCCAGCGGCCAAGAAACGTTTTGTTAGCGTTTCATGGCATCAAAAAATTCGGTATTCGTCTTGGTGGCCTTGAGGCGGTCAAGAATGAATTCCATTGCGGCCAGTTCATCCATCGGGTGTAACAGTTTGCGCAGGATCCACATTTTCTGCAGTTCGTCTGCAGCGGTGAGCTTTTCTTCACGACGTGTGCCCGAACGGTTCAGGTTGATGGCCGGATAAATGCGCTTTTCTGAAATACGACGATCAAGGTGTACTTCCATGTTGCCGGTGCCCTTGAATTCTTCATAGATCACTTCGTCCATTTTGGAACCGGTATCAATAAGGGCAGTGGACAGGATAGTCAGTGAACCGCCTTCTTCAATATTACGTGCAGCGGCGAAGAAGCGCCGTGGCTTCTGTAGTGCATTGGCATCAACACCACCGGTGAGTACCTTTCCGGATGAAGGGACTACCGTGTTGTAGGCGCGTGCTAGCCTTGTCATGGAGTCGAGTAGAATGACAACATCCTTTTTGTGTTCGACCAGGCGCTTGGCTTTTTCAACGACCATTTCCGCAACCTGGACATGCCGGGTTGCAGGTTCGTCAAAGGTTGAAGAAATGACTTCGGCACGAACCGAGCGTTCCATCTCGGTGACTTCTTCCGGGCGTTCGTCAATCAGTAATACGATTAGATGACATTCCGGGTGGTTGTATGAAATTGCCTGGGCGATGCTCTGTAGCATCATGGTCTTGCCCGTTTTAGGCGGCGCAACAATAAGGCCACGCTGCCCTTTACCAATCGGTGAGATCAGGTCAATGATACGACCGGTAATGTCCTCGGTGCTGCCATTTCCCTGTTCCAGGGTGAGGCGTTCGGTCGGGAACAGGGGAGTGAGATTTTCAAACGGGACCTTGTTCTTGGAGTTCTCGGGCTTGTCAAAATTAATTTCCTGAACTTTCAGTAGCGCAAAATAACGTTCTCCCTGCTTGGGTGGACGTATCTTGCCGGATATGGTGTCTCCTGTTCTGAGAGAGAAGCGTCGAATCTGGCTGGGCGAAACATAAATATCGTCAGGTCCGGCCAGATATGAACTGGTCTCTGAACGAAGAAAACCGAATCCATCCTGGAGTATTTCAAGAATTCCGTCACCATAAATGTCTTCGCCTTTGTGCGCCTGCTTTTTCAGGATGGAGAATATGACGTCCTGTTTACGGTTTCTGCCCGGGTTTTCCACGCCCAGTTCACGGGCCATGGTCAACAATTCCTGTGCGGGCTTTTGTTTGAGTTCAGTTAGATTCATTTGAATACCTGGAGAGTTATCTGAAAGTTGGTGGGCATCCGAATGGACATCCTGGGGTGGTGTCTGGGAAAAGCGGGATGAGCACTGGGTATGTTCTGCTCATCCTCGGTATTAGATGTTGCTGTCAATGAAAGCGGTTAGTTGTGATTTTGATACTGCACCAACCTTGGTTGCTTCAATGGTGCCATTTTTTATCAGCATCAGCGTCGGGATACCACGTACACCATACTTGGGTGGGGTATCAGGATTCTCATCGATATTAAGCTTGGCAACTTTTATCTTGCCATCGTATTCTTCCGCGATTTCGTCAAGTACCGGTGCAATCATTTTGCAGGGGCCACACCATTCAGCCCAGAAATCGAGAAGCACGGGTTGTTCGGACTGAAGTACTTCAGCTTCAAAGCTATCGTCAGTGGTATAAATAATCTTGTCGCTCACCTGAAATGACCTCCGGAAATGTCAGAGAAATACCTGTGGGTGGTGAAAAATGGTCTGGTTAATCTGAATAGAACAGGAAAATCGGTTAAGGATTAATCGTATTTTGATTATTAATTCATGCCCTGGCGGACGCCAGTGAATTACTACTTGAGGCGATTTGAACCGATATTACGACAGAATGCAACCCTTAATGATCACAGAATAGCGATTCCTTGACGCACTTAGGGTATAGTGCGCGCCCTATGAGTGACACGCATTTATCGCAAACCCGTTTTGATTCGCTTGGTCTTGAACCTTCCCTGTTGCAGGGTGTTGAGGCTGCAGGCTTTACTTTTTGCACGCCGATCCAGGCACTGAGTCTGCCGCATGCGCTCAAAGGAAAGGATATTGCGGGACAGGCACAGACCGGTACCGGCAAGACGGCCGCATTTCTGCTTGCAGCGATGCAGTACCTGTTGACCCATCCAGCACATGAAAAGCGGCGGGTTAACCAGCCGAGGGTAATTATTCTGGCGCCTACACGTGAGCTTGCCATACAGATTGAAAAAGAAGCTAAAGTCATCGGCAAATATCTGGATTTTACCTGCGGATGCTTTTACGGTGGTGTCGGATACGCGGAACAGGAAAAAATTCTTAAAAGCGGTGTGGATAT
>JBFFRZ010000041.1:0-13604 GCA_041572715.1 Gammaproteobacteria bacterium | reverse complement strand
TTCTTCAACCACGCGGGGCGATTGCTCTGGATAGTTGGTGCGTATAATTACCTGAACATCGGAAAGATCGGGTATAGCGTCCAGCGGAGTCGTGTTGAGTGCCTGCCATCCCCATGCGGACAACAGTATTGTCGTAACTAATATAAGAAAGCGGTTGCGGATCGATCCGCGAATAATCGCTTCCAGCATTAATTACTCACCGGACAGCCTTGAAAAGCTGGCTCGGAGAGCGGACTCTGAGTCAATCAGGAACTGGCCCGAAGTGACTACCTCATCACCCTCATTCAATCCACTAAGTATTTCAACCTTGCCACCCTGTTGCATCCCGGTGACGACATCAACGGGCTGAAATCTGCCTTCTTCGATCACTTTAACGACTGACTCACGCTCGCCGGTGACGATCAGGGCTTCCTGGGGGATCGTCAGAACATCGCGGCGTGGACCGCCATAGATAACAGCATTGACAAACATGTTTGGCCTCAAGGCGCCATCGAGGTTATCGAACGCCAGGCGAACTCGCAGTGTGCGTGCTTTTTTGTCGAGTTCCGGGTAAAGGTATTCGACCTTGCCTTCCCATGCTCTACCAGGATAGGCCGGCACGGTAATTTCAGCATCCAGTCCTTCTTTCACCCAGTCAAGTTGATGCTCATATACATCAATCTGCACCCACATTCGGCTGTCGTCAGCAATGGTGAACAGCTCGTTCTGGGGCTGAATATACATGCCTTCGCGGGCGCCGAGCATCGTGACAATGCCGTCTTGCGTAGCATAAACGGGAACCGTGTTTTGAGATTCTCCTGCTTTCTCAATCTGCAGAATGGTACTGTCATGTACACCCAGCAGGCGCAACTGGTTGCGGGCTTTTCCAATCTTGATGTCCGAGCGTTTATTGTTCCTGTCTTTTACGGCAATAAGGTAATCAACCTGCGCAGCGAGTATGTCTGGAGAATAGAAGTTACCCAGATGTTGACCTTTTGTTACCGGATCGCCTTCGGCTCTCAGCTTCAGCGTCTCCATCCACCCAGCCGCACGTGGGTGAATGTGTGTCAGGCGTGTTTCATCATATTCGATCCGCCCAACTGTTTTAATATATTTCCATAAGGTGTCTTTTTTTACCTTGTCGGTGCGCAGACCCATGCTCTGGATGATTTCACCTCGGACACTGACTACAGGGGCCTTGTCTGTGCTGTCCTCAATTAGTTTTTTTACCAGATCCATGCCACAGATCGGGCAGCTGCCTTCCTCATCCTTGATGATTTGCGGGTGCATGGGGCATATATATTTCGGATTGAGATGTTTCTCAATATGTTCTGCCGCACTATCGTCACTGGCCGCTGCCATCGTTTCAGTGGGTTGCATGGGGTCCGAATCACTGCAGGCAGTGATTGTTGCGGCCATGATCGTGATAGCGAACAGGGTCAATAGTTTTCTGTAGGTTATGTCGGGATTGACCATGACAGCGGGAATCAATGATTTTTTGGGGAATGGATGCGGGGCCTGTTACAGGCCCCGTGACTAGTGGTTAGTCCATCTTTTCGATCATTTTTTTCATGAGCTCTTCAATATTGGACAAATGTGATTCTATGCTTTGCATATGTTTATCCATCATCTCCATGCGCTTACGCACCATTGTCATCCTGTCGCCACGCATGTCCTTTACGCCACCCTGATGCTCGCAGACATGAGGCTCGCCAGCCATAGGTCCGGCTGCTTCCTGGGGATGGTGCTCCATCATCATTTGCCTGTGCTGACGCATACGCATCATTTGCTCCCTCATCTGGGGATTCATCATGGGCTGTACCTGCGGTCCGGGAGGGCCATACATCATGGGTCCGGGCTGTGCAGGGTAGATATTTTCCTGTGCATGGGTAATGCCAATAGAACCACTAACCAGTAAAACGGTCAGCGCATAGTGAATCGTTTTCATAAAGTGCTCCTTCCAGTGGGTGTAAATTATGAGATTGCCTGGCAGACTCTTTCGAGTCGGGAACGGACCTCTTTTGCCAGTTCCTTGATGTCATCACGCTGGACCAGGCTCAGTGCTGCGAGCGGATCCATAAACGAGACGGTAATGCTATTGTCTTCTTCCTGACGTACTACGACATTACATGGAAGTAATGTTCCAATGTCCGGCTCAGTACTGATGGCCTTGTTTGCCAGTGTCGGGTTGCAGGCACCGAGAATACGGTACGGCAGGCGATCGATATCCAGCTTGGCCTTGAACGTGGCTTGCACATCAATATCGGTCAATACGCCGAAGCCTTCTGCTTTTAATGCCTCGGTGACCTGGCTAACGGCATCATCAAATTCACATTGAAGTGTAGTGTCGAAGTGGTACATGTTGTATTCCTTTATAGGGTTGATTGCGGGACTGCGAGATTCCAGGGGGATTCTGCGGGTCCGGTAGTGTAATTGATAGTAGTCATATGGGTTAAACCGTAAGCTAATACGATGTGTTATCACGTGCAAGCTGGATCAGCCTAGCTGCCGGCAGGTAACCTTCGATTATTTGGCCATTCTGCATAATAATTGCCGGCGTGCCCCTGACCCCGATCTCAATCCCCAGTTTGTAGCCCTGATCGACAGCGGTGGCCGCTTCGCAATCTCCTGGCCCAAGTTTTCCGGGCACGACTCCTTTGGCAATATCCATGGCCGTCCGCCTGTCTTCGGCACACCACACTGACTTGAGATCAGCATAACCCTTGCCCCGGTTGCCGCCACGAGGAAACGGGATATACCTGACCGTGATTCCTGCAGCCTGAAGACTGGGGAGCTCCTTGTGCAGTTTCTGGCAAAACGGACAATCCGTATCCGTGAGAATGGTCAGAATGCCGGTTGTTTTACCTTTGGCTGGAAATACCGTCATCTGCGATTGCTCGAATGATTCGATCAGTTTAATCCGGTCACGGGATTTACTTTGCTCGGTCAGGTTGGTCCCTGCCTTGAGGTCGATTAATTCCCCGATGAGTGCGTATCGCCCGTCTGAGGAAAGGTAAGCGTAGTCAGGCCCGACCTTTGCCTGGTGAATGTTGGCTAATGGTGTTGGTTCAGGGTTGCCGATCTCTACGCCATTGAGTTGCTGCTTAAGCAGGCTGGTGATCGGATTGACCACTGGCTTGTCTTTGCTGACCGGTATGAATCCGCTGGATTGGGTTCTCTGCATCCACAGTGAGTAGATTTCGTCGGTCCATAGAGACTGGAACCAGGCGATGATGGCGTCGATTTGGTCATCAGACAGCTTGTCTTCAAATGCAGGCATGACACCACCGACCGGCTTGCCTCCTTTGCGTATTGTCTGGCGTAGTATCTTTAGTGAATGGTGCCAGGCGTGGGCCGTGCCGTTCAATGGTGGTGGTACGTAGTTACCATTGGCATCTCGTTTGCGCCAGTCCGGTACTGACTCGGCATTCTTGCCATGGCAGCTGGCGCAGTTCGCGGCAAAAAGTTGCTTGCCCTGAACTACCTGTTCGTCAGTGTACCAACGGTTGTTTTCTGCCTTCGCAAATACAGTAAAAGTTGTCAGTACGAGTATTGCCACGGATAAAATCAGATGCCTGCCCATGATGCTTCCTTGTGTTGTAAAAGGGAAAGTAAGCCCGCTCATTCTTTCAGTTTGCTACGGCGTCGCTCGAACTCATCTTCATCAATTTCTCCTCGCGCATAGCGTTTTTCAAGAATATCCAGCGCGGACTCGGGCGGAGGTTTGTTTGAATTATCACTGGTCAGTGAGCGAATCAGCATGGCGACAGCAACAATAACAAGTATCCAGAACAGCCACATGAATCCGCCTCCAAAAAATGACCAATGTTCTCCATACATATACTGTCTCCGTTATCGTTTATAGAGTTTTTGATGCCTGAGCCGCAGGGCGTTAGTCACAACGGTGACTGAACTCATGCTCATGGCGGCTGCCGCGATTATCGGGCTCAGGAGTATCCCGCTCATCGGGTAAAGTACTCCGGCTGCAACAGGGATACCCAGGACGTTGTAGATAAATGCGCCGAACAGGTTCTGTTTAATATTGCGCATGGTGGCGCTGGATAACGCAATGGCATCAGCAACGGCGTTCAGGGACCCGCCTATCAGTGCAATATCAGCAGACTCGATCGCTACATCGGCACCAGTGCCAATGGCAATGCCTACATCAGATTGTGCCAGTGCCGGCGCATCATTAATACCGTCGCCCACCATGGCCACGACCTCTCCCTTGTTTTGCAACTCACGCACCTTGTCCGCCTTATCGCCCGGCAATACACCGGCAATGACGTGTCTGATGCCAGCCTGACTGGCCACAGCATTAGCAGTATCGATGGTATCGCCGGTTAGCATGACGACCTTTAACCCCAGTTCATGCATATGCTTGATTGCTGCGCTGGAATCATCCTTGATAGGGTCGGCTATAGAAATGACTCCTGCTACTTGCAGATCAACCGAAAGATAAACGATGGTATTGCCACGGGCTGCCAAATCGGCTGCCTGTTTTGTAATTACGCTGGTGTCAATTCCAGAGTCCTGCATGAAGGCTTCATTGCCGATCCTGATGACCTGGTTGCCTTTGGACGCACTCAAGCCTCGTCCCTCGACCGACTGAAAATTATCGACAGTATCCGGATGCAGATTTTTTTCTTCAGCCGCCTGTCGTATGGCAGTTGCTAGCGGGTGTCCAGAGCCAATCTCGATATCGTACGCCAGTTGTATGACTTCGTTATCAGTAAAACCATCAGCGGAAATAACGTTGGTTACCGCAGGAAATCCGCTCGTGATCGTGCCGGTTTTGTCGAGAATGATGGTGGTGAGACGACTGGCCTGTTGCAGCGCCTCGCCATTGCGAATCAGGATGCCATGCGCTGCCGAGCGGCCGATGCCGACCATGATGGATATTGGTGTTGCCAGTCCAAGGGCACAAGGGCAGGCAATCACTAACACGGTAATTGCGGACACGATGGCGTAGTTAATTCTGGGCTCCGGACCGAGTATCATCCAGACTATAAAACTGAGTACAGCCACGCCAACCACAAACGGCACGAACACCGCCGCGACCCGGTCGACCAGGCGGCCGATCGCCGGTTTGCTGGACTGCGCCTGCCGAACCTGCTCGATAATTCTAGCCAGTGCAGTATCACGGCCGATGTGCGTTGAACGCATGAGAAAACTACCACTGGTGTTGAGCGTGCCACCGTAAACCTTGTCATCCTTGCGCTTGTGGACCGGCATGGGCTCACCGGTCAGCATGGATTCATCGACATGTGACTCGCCTTCAAACATGGTTCCATCAACCGGGATACGATCCCCGGGACGTATACGAATGGTTTCATCGAGGCCGATTTCTTCGACCGGTAATTCCACTTCCATGCCGGTTCGGATGACCTGTGCCGTAGCTGGCTGCAGGCCGATAAGATGTTTGATGGCCTGCGAAGTTTTACCCCTGGCCTTCATCTCAAGGGCAGAACCCAGTGATACCAGTGCCACGATGATAACCGCAGCCTCAAAATAGACATGCCGCGCCAGACTCGGAACGATATCGGGGTAAATCACCACGACCGTGGAATACAACCAGGCGGCGCCGGTGCCCATGGCGATAAGCGTATCCATATTGCCGCGGCCTGCCTTGAGTGTCTTCAAGGCGCCGGTGAAAAAATGCCCACCAACGAAGATTAATACGAGCAGGGTAATCAGACTGACACCCAGCCATAACCACTGGTTCTGCTCAATTCCAGGCAGCCATCCCGACATGCCCGTGCTAAACAGTAGCAGGCCCACCAAGCCGGCGCTGATTGCGCGCCACCACTGGCGACGATATTCAATCAGCGCCTGCTCGTCACGTGCCTGTTCATCCTCGAGGCCACGCAATTCGGCAGCATCATAGCCAGCATTACGTATGGCCTGGATTAATGCGTCGGCATCCTTGGTGCCAGTGACAATAGCAGTTCGTTCACCCAAATTAACCATGGCACTGGTCACCCCGGGTACCTGCGATAATGCATCTTCGACCGCGGACACACAGCCCGCACAACTCATGCCTGCAATCGACAGGCGGGTTTCGAGTGTCACGTCTATGACTTGCATGACAACCGGCTAGTGTATCTTTTTCGCGGGGTAACCCAGCGCCGCCAGAACCTTTTCTACTTCCTTCGGGTCAACTTCACCGTTAATTTCTGCGATGCCCGAGGTTAAATCCACGCTGACAGCATTACTGCCTGGCAGATCATCAAGCGCACCTTTAACAGTTGAAACGCAACCATCACATTTCATGTTTTCCACTATGTACTTATCGCTCATTGAAGGATCTTCCATCCGGTACAGGGTTAATGCTGGCTAAACACAGTGGTCTTGCCCTGTTTATCAATAGCCAGTACGTCATAACGGTCTTTGCGTGGTCCTTCCATCCCGGGCGAGCCCATTGGCATACCCGGTACGGTGAGACCATGAATGGCTGGTTTTTCGCTCAGCAACCGCTGGATATCTGTCGCTGGCACATGGCCTTCAATAACATACCCATTAATAATGGCCGTGTGGCAGGACTGCAATGGCGGTGCGACCCCCAGTTGCTGCTTGACCTGCGGCATGTCGTTACGGTTATAGGATTTTACCTCGAAGCCGGAATCCTTCAGGTGATCCACCCACTTGTTGCAGCAGCCACAGGTCGGGCTTTTGTAGACTGATATTTCTTCAGCTGCTACTGTCTGGCTGTTTAACATGACAAATACAATCGCGCTGGTTATAGCGAACAGAGTAAATATGATAGCGATACCATAGCGACGTATCACCGATGTTATGGAATTTGTGTTATTCATAATCAAATAGTCTCCTTTTTATCAGGCCTTGATGCCATCAGACTCCAGTTCAGAACGCCTGGCGAGGCGGGCCACAGTACCCTTTGGATGTTTGTACCATCCCGGATCTTTATAACTGCTCAGTTCTTCGCGAACCTTGAATATCGTAAACAGGCCGCCCATGGTACCTTTGCCATATTGTAGTGGCACACCCGACATGGGCCTGGAATTTTCCGGCATGTCCATTTGCATGAACGCCATGTCATACATACCTTTTTCACCCATGGGCATGTAGCCGCCACCGATAACTTCATTGACCTGGGGCATCAGACCCTTGATGTCCATACCAATCATGTTTGTGAGGCCGTGGCCCATTTGCGTCATTGTGTGGTGGGTCATATGACAGTGCGCAATCCAGTCACCCGGTGCATCCGCAATGAATTCGATATCACGAGTCTGACCTACAGCGACAAGCACAGATGTTTCCGGCCACTGTGCAGAGGCCGGTATACGCTCACCATCAGTTGCGGTTACCTTGAATCGGTAGCCATGAATATGGAAGGGATGATGGTCCATCGCCGAAAGATTGCCGATACGTACCCGCACCCGCTGGTTTTGCTTGATGACCAGTGGGTCAGTACCTGGGAAGGCACGGCCATTCAAGGTAAGGACATTGAAGTCAGTCATTTCATTCGGATCGATTTTGCGCGTACCAACATCCAGCTTGTACTCATTCATCAGTAACACAAAATCGCGATCAACCAGATCCTCAGGCTTGGGGTTTCGCGGATGTACGATGAACATACCGGTCAGCCCCATAGCTTCCTGGGTCATGGCATCATAATGCGCGTGGTACATGAATGTGCCGAACTGGCGAAGTGTCCATTCATAGCGGAACGTCTGCCCGGGTTTGATGACCGGTTGTGTCACCCCGGCTACCCCATCCATACCATTAGGTAAAAATAATCCATGCCAGTGTATGGTGGTAGGGACTTCCAGGTTATTGGTTACATAAATCCGGATATGTTCGCCCTCAACTGCTTCAATTACAGAGCTGTTGATGCGGCCATTGTACCCCCACATTTCAGCTTCCAGCCCGGGTGTGAATTCATGCTCAACCACATCGACCGTAATATGAAATACCTTAACGCCATTCACAATCCTGAAAGGGATTGCTGCGCCATTTGGAACGACCACCGGCCGGTAATGCTTGCCTGGAAGCCCAGGCTCCAGGGGTTGCACATCCAGTGATCCCCCGCTGTAACTTTTTTCCCAGCGTTTATACTGGATGCCATCATCAGTCAGGCTGGATGCCATCGCGTTCTGGCTTCCCAGTGCTGCACCCGTCAGTGTAGCGCCAGCCAGTGTGGTGCCTTTAGTGAGTAAATCTCGGCGTGTCATCTTCATGTTAGTGTCCTCCTTCATTGCCGCCGCCCATGTTTACTGCCGGGCCACTCATCGCGGCAAGAGCAATAGAGCGTCCGGATAATAGTGTTTCAAGATCAGCTCTTGCCATCCAGTAATTACCGAGTGCATTGACGAAACGTTGATAGGCTGCCACCTGTTTTTCATGGGCCCTGAGCAGCTTGAAAACGTCTATTTGCATCGCGTTGTAATTAAGCAACGCATAATCCTTGATACTGCGATTAAGCGGGAGGATGACATCGACATATTGTTCTACCATTTCACGATTGGCGCGTAGTCGATCGGCCAGCATACGTGCATTGGTCTGGATCGCTATCATCTGGGCCTGATACCTTGACCTGATCTGTTGCAGCTGTGCCTTCACCCTTGCCCTGCGGGCGAATCCAAGATCGAAAATCGGTACGCGAAATTCGATCTTGGGTCCATCATTCCATTCACCGCTTGGCTCGCGGTCCCAGACATAGCCTGCTTCAAAATCATTGATAATGGATTTGACATTTTCAATACCGGCCCGTTGTGCAATGGCTTCGACTTCGTGCTTCAGTATGGCGAGATCCAGGCTATTATCGATTGCGCGTTGTTCGATATTATCCAGGCCGATCTCTTCAATTGGGATGGGGGCAAGCCCTCCATTTAAAGTCCACAGCGTCTCTTTGCCGGTTAAACCCATCATTTGGTTGAGCTGTTCACGAGTGGCGCTACTGGCTAGTGAGGCTTCCGCCAGTGTTAGCTGTGACTCCTGGTCGGAAAGCTTGAAATTATCAAAAGCCCCGTCACTGATATTGCCGATTTTGTGCAGGCGGCTGGCTGTTTCCAGGGCCGCTGCTGCTGAAGCCCTGATCTCGCCAAACATGTTCTGCATTTGACGAGCAGTCTGCACCGCATAGAAAGCTTTTCTGGTACTGGCCGCATGATCCAGCACCGCTGCGGTCACACGTCGTTTAGCAGCCTCATAGTCCTGTGCAGCAACTTTCTTTTTAAGCGGGATGAGTAGGATATCGAGGAACTCAAAACGTAGATCAATATCCAGTGCATCATCAGGCTCATCACTTTTTCGTGGCTTTACGCGTGTTATTTCCAGCGCGGGGTTTTTTAACAAGCCAGCCTGAACCAGGTCAGCCTGGGAAATGCCCAGATTTGCATATTCTGCCTGCAGTGACTGATTGTTGAGCAAGGCAATTTGTACTGCCGAGTCTACCGTAAGGGGTTGCTCGAGTAAGTTCTGGATGGACTGTTGAACCTGCGCGTCTTCTTCGCTGCCGGTATACCAGTGAACACGACTTCCCAGCCGCTGTTCTACTTCAATGGAAACATCATTAAACCCCTGCTGAGGGTTGATGCTGGCGCAGCCGCTGACAACCAGCGTCAGCGCCAGCAGTGCAATACTTTTGTGTGTGGACATACAAATCTCCGAAATCTAACAAAACATCATCTATAAATATTGTAAATATTGTGATGGTTCTACGGCACAAGGCCGGTGTTGTGAGATCAGGAGCGGGGAGGTTTGTAGTGATTACTTTGCAGAGATTTTTTGTAAGAATTTAGTGCTGTGGATGGGCGTGAGTCTGTATTCGCAGCTGTCCTGGACAGACCCAAATTATTGGCTGCCATGACGGTAAAACAGTGGCTGCAGTCCATCATCAATCCAGCGCCACCACAGCAACCCGGATTGTCGTGGTTTTGTACGGATGGGACATCATGATTCATGGACATGCTGTCACTATGGCAAGGCATGTCTTTTTCGCTATCAATTACAGACTCGTTGACATAGCCGAATGCACTGAATGGCATCATAAAGATAGATACCAGCGTCAGGTAGAGCAGCAGTCGATGTCTGAGCTGATGGTTCATATTCGCATTGTAGATCAAAGCTGGTCGTAAAAGTTCAATTATTTAATCTCCCCACCGCGCAACTGGCGAGAGATTTCGCTATAGCGCCGGCATAACCTAGTCCCTGCTGCGCGGTACCGGCTTCCGGGTAGCCAACCCTGGCCGGGATGTCAGCATATTGCTCGCGCCTGGAAGCCCCCCCATCAATTGTTACGATGCCAGTTTCGATATCAATCCCTACGTTCTGCACACCATATGCTTTGCCTGGTTTGTTCATGATTGTTCTGGCGCACCCGCCGCACTTGATATTTTCAGCTTCTATTTTAAGGTTCATGACTTACTCCTTCTTTTCGAGACCCTGGATAATCGGGCAGGCACCCGGTCCGCTTCCATGACATTCATCGATGAGACCTTTCAGTTCTTTTTGCAAGCTGCGCAGTGTCTTGATTCGCCGGTTGATCGCATCGAGCTTGTCTTCGGCAAGCGTTCTTGCTTCTGCGCGCGAACCAACCGGGTCTTTTCTAAGCTTGAGCAACTGTGATATTTCTTTCAGCGAAAAATCCATGGCCTGGGCGCGACGGATAAACTTCAACTGATCGAGATGCCGTTGCGAATATCGTCGCTGGCCGCCGGTACGCTGAATATCATCAAGCAGCCCGATTTTCTCGTAATAACGCAGCGTATCGGCGCTGAGGCCGGTTTGCTCGCCGATGGTCCCAATGCTGTAGATTTCGCTATCCATGACGTGAAGTATAAAACCTGGAGCTGACTCCAGGTCAAGCATTAAATTAACAATCGTTTTTAAATGCTGAAAAATAAGTCGTTATACTCCCGTTTCAGGAATCAGCTCTTTGTCGAGGAAAGGATTTGGCGAACACATCAACTGCAATTGTCTGGTTTCGGGAAGATCTGCGCCTGCAGGACAACCCGGCGCTCACCCATGCCTGCGATCATTATGACCGAGTGATCCCACTTTACCTGTACAGCACGGACCCGGATGAATGGTCTGCGGGTGCTGCCAGCAAATGGTGGTTACATCACAGCCTGGTGGCGTTGGATGAAGCGCTGCAGCAAGCGGGTGGGCGCCTGGTCATACGACAAGGTCCCAGTATCACTCAGTTGTTTGAAAGCCTTTTGAAAGAGTGTTCAGTCGATGCAGTCTTCTGGAACCGCCTGTACACCCCACTCGCCGTTGAACGTGACAAATCGCTAAAGTCTGTACTGCGCCAGCGTGGTGTAACAGTAGAAAGTTTCAAAGCCGGCTTATTATTCGAGCCGCACGAGATCGTCAAGGACAATGGCGAGCATTATCAGGTATTCACCGCATTCTGGAAACGCTGCT
This sequence comes from Gammaproteobacteria bacterium, assembly GCA_041572715.1. Taxonomy (GTDB): domain Bacteria; phylum Pseudomonadota; class Gammaproteobacteria; order JAJDYQ01; family JAJDYQ01; genus JAJDYQ01. The sequence goes on along the minus strand of JBFFRZ010000041.1, from coordinate 2,234 downwards.
TGCGCGAAGGTATTTACCGGTCGGAAGTGTCTGCCCCGGTATCTTTGCAGGTACCGGCGACAGTAAGCAGTGAGCACGTTGTATCGCTACAATTGTTGCCCAGCCTCGGCTGGGACAAAGGTTTTTATGAGCATTGGCAGCCGGGCGCGTCTGCCGCAGCCGGGGTACTGTCGCAGTTTCTGGATGGTGTGATTGACCATTATGCCCCCGATCGTGACCACCCTGCTGTTGCTGGTACATCAAGACTGTCGCCGTACCTGCATTTTGGCGAGATCAGTCCGGCACAGATAGTGAATCGCGTTATGGTCATGCAGGCAGAATCGTCGCATTCAGTAGAGCGATTTCTTGCGGAAATCGGTTGGCGTGAGTTTGCTGCCTATACGCTGTTCCATGTGCCACGCAGTATGCACGAATCCATGAATCCACGATTTGCCCATTTCCCGTGGCAGCATGACCCTGATGCCCTACGACGCTGGCAGCAGGGGATGACCGGTTTACCGATTATCGATGCGGGCATGCGCCAGCTCTGGCAAACGGGTTGGATGCACAATCGGGTACGCATGCTGGTCGCTTCATTTCTCACGAAGAATCTTATGCTGCACTGGTATGATGGGGCCAGGTGGTTCTGGGATACCCTGGTCGATGCAGACCTGGCCAGTAATACGCTTGGATGGCAGTGGGTTGCGGGTTGTGGCACCGACGCAGCGCCATACTTCAGGATATTCAATCCGGTGTTACAGAGCCAGAAATTCGACCCTCAGGGGGCATATATACGGCGCTGGGTCCCTGAACTGGCGGCACTCAGTAACAAGGAAATTCATGAGCCCTGGCGCTGTAAAACAGTGTCGGCATACCCGCAACCCATGGTTGATCTGAAGTTCACTCGCGAGCGCGCCCTCACTACATTCAAGTCGTTGCGCGAAATCAAATAAAGCGTACTGAAAACAACTGTTTCAGACCTGATCGCTGGTGATGTATCGTATGCAAACAGCCAAGCATGAAAATGAGCATGACAGACAAGCACAAAATACCGATAGGAATCAGCAGTTGCCTGCTGGGTGAACAGGTTCGATACAACGGCGGGCACAAGTATGACCGTTTTATCAACGGCAGCCTTTCCCAGTTTTTTGACTTCAAGCCATATTGCCCCGAAGTAGCCATCGGCCTTGGCGTGCCGAGGGAGCCGATACGCCAGGTGAAGGTTGGTGGTGAAATCCGCATACTGAGTACGAATGACTCAACATTTGATGTGACTGACAAGCTGCAAAATTATGGCAGCAAGATTGCCGCTAAATCGAATCGCCTGTGCGGATACATATTCAAGGCCATGTCCCCCAGTTGTGGTATGGAACGGGTAAAAACCTATAGTGAAAAAGGCCTACCCCTGAAATCTGACGGGGTGGGGGCATTTGCGGGCGAACTCATCAAGGCCTTCCCCAATATGCCGATGGAGGAGGAAGGGCGACTGAATGATCCAGGCCTGCGGGAAAACTTTATCGAGAGGGTGTTTACCTATTATCGCTGGCAACGGCTGTGTTCGAAAAAGCTCACCCCGGCACGCCTGGTCGAATTTCATACGGCACACAAGCTGGCGGTTATGGCACATAATCAGGCGTCGTATCGAAGAATGGGCCAACTGGTCAGCAATGCCGGTTCATCAGATATGCAGGAACTGGCTTCACAGTATGAAAACGAGCTGATGACAGCGATGAAACGGCATGCCAGCCGCAAGTCACATTCGAATGTATTGCAACATATCCAGGGTTACTTCAGTAAGCAGCTGACCGTAGATGATCGCCAGGAGATGACCCGCTTGATAGATGAGTATCGCCAGGGGTTGGTCCCGCTTATTGCCCCGCTTACCCTGATCCGGCATCACCTCAGGCATTATCCCAATGACTGGGTGCTTGGACAGACCTATCTGAGCCCATATCCAGCAGAGCTTTTTGCCAGTATCTAACGGGCATCATGTATGAATGACCTGAAGCAGCTTCTGGCTACGCTGCCCCAGCGCGGCAGATTGCAATGGATTGGTTTGCGTCCGGGCAGAAGGCTACCGCTTGAGATCATCAATACCGCGGAACTCATTACCGACTGTGGCATCAGGGGGGATCGCTCTTCAGCCAGGCAGGGGGGCAAGCGTCAGGTCACACTGATCCAGCAGGAGCATTTGCCCGTGATCGCTGGCTGCCTGGGAAATCGGGAAGTAGGACCGGAAATGTTAAGAAGAAACC
>JBFFRZ010000040.1:0-13792 GCA_041572715.1 Gammaproteobacteria bacterium | reverse complement strand
TCGCTACGAAGCGGCCATTGAGAAATCAGGGGGTGCTGGCTGAATTGGCACCACAAACCGGATATTCCCGACTATGGGATATAATGCCAAACATCATCTTTACTTTGACCGCTTCATAAGCACTAAAAAGCTAACTGGGTCAATATTGGGCATACATCATTTCTTAATAGGTAATCCAAATGGCATATTATTTAGTCAAGCTAGCTGTGACCACAGTTTTAAGTGTGGCTATTTCTGAGATCGCGAAGAAAAGCTCACTGATAGCAGCTATATTGGCTTCAGTACCAATTATCTCGGTTCTTGCCATGTTTTGGCTTTATTACGACACTAAAGATATAGAAAAGGTCAGTGCATTATCAACCAGTGTGTTCTGGCTTGTTCTGCCTTCACTGATCTTGTTTGTCTCTTTGCCGTTTTTATTAAGACAAGGGGTAAACTTTTATTTAAGTATTACCGTATCTATTGGTCTCACTGCTTTATGCTACCTGTTAGTGATTACAATATTTAATCACTTGGGCTTTAAGTTATAAATTATAGGAGTAAGCCGAATGTCTTCGGCAGCTGGTAAAATTGAGAATTCACCTGAGTTTGTAACACTCAAGGAAGCATTTCTTTATTGGCTAAAATTGGGTTTTATTAGCTTTGGCGGCCCAGCAGGTCAGATTAGTATGATGCACCAGGAACTGGTCGAAAGGCGTAGGTGGATATCAGAGCATCGATTCTTGCATGCGTTGAATTATACTATGGTTTTACCTGGTCCCGAGGCGCAACAGTTAGCAACCTATATTGGTTGGTTAATGCATGGTGTTTGGGGCGGCATTATCGCCGGGGTCCTATTTGTATTGCCGTCACTATTTATTTTAATAGCGTTAACCTGGGTTTATCTGGCTTATGGGGATGTTCCTGTAGTTGAGGGGATACTATATGGAATCAAGCCCGCTGTGACGGCGATAGTCGTTTTCGCAGCTTACAGAATCGGTTCTAGAGCTTTAAAAAATAATACGCTTCGCATAATGGCTGTTCTGGCCTTCTTGGCTATTTTCTTATTGGACGTGTCTTTCCCTTATATTGTCCTGGCGGCGGGTCTGATTGGTTATGCGGGCTCGCACATAGCACCAGAACAATTCCGGTCGGGAGGACATCACTCGGAAACAACTAAAACCTATGGCCCAGCCCTGATTGATGATGATACTCCTATCCCTGAGCATGCGAGATTTAATAGGTTCAGATTGTTTATTTTAGGTTTCGTCGGCCTTGCTATCTGGTTGGCAGCGATGATGGCACTTAGCTTGAGTTATGGATGGGATGGAGTCTTGACTCAGATGGGCTGGTTCTTTACGAAAGCCGCACTGGTTACTTTCGGAGGCGCATATGCAGTTCTGCCTTATGTCTACCAGGGAGGCGTAGAGCAGTATGGTTGGCTAACTGGTACCCAAATGATTGACGGTTTGGCGCTGGGAGAGACAACGCCCGGACCACTGATTATGGTCGTGGCTTTCGTGGGATTTGTAGGCGGATGGACAAAAGAACTATTTGGGCCAGATATGTTGCCGCTTGCGGGCGCGGCAGGTGCAGGTATCGCTACACTATTCACTTTTTTACCATCATTCTTATTCATCCTGCTGGGAGGGCCTTCTGTAGAAGCGACAAGGCACGATGTTAAGTTTACGGCACCATTGACAGGTATTACAGCTGCAGTGGTTGGGGTAATTCTAAATCTAGCTGTGTTTTTTGCGTACCATGTAATATGGCCTACCGGTCTAGATGGGGTATTTGAATGGTTTTCACTTTTGATAGGCTTCGTGGCTTTCGTTGCATTATTTAGATACAAAATTGGCATTGTTCAGGTTATTGGCGGGTGTGCTGTAATAGGCTTAGCCTATTCATTGTTATCGTGATTAGCTAAGTCCAAAACGCCATATTGACGCATCTAGGTAGGGTATTTGCAAATCAAGACAGATAACTGGCACGCTTTGTGTGCGGATGTGCCTCTGGCTTTGCGGGGCAAGGCTAGCAAAAATTGTCACAAAGAGGCATTTAGAGGTTCCCGGCTCGGAGCAAATCAAACCTCTTGCGATCATTGAAAATTAGTTGTATATAGCGCGAATATTGGCCTGCTTGCCAGCGCATCGAGGCGCAAAACATAATGTCGCACCTGTTCACGGGTCGTGATTCTCTAACCAGATCCCCATCTCTTTCTCACTGTATTCATAACCAAAATAATTTGCAGCCCAGGCCCTGGTCAAGGCAATGCCTGCGGGCAAGGCTACTTTATGCGTCCATCATATGTATCGCGGTAGTTATGACGGGTTGCACCTCGATGGGCCAGGTTCCTGAAACGCATAAAGTCGTCCATCGTGCCCATGAATATCCGGTAGGTATCGTGGCTGCGAGGTTTACTCCGGATGTCGCGATGAGTTCCGCACTCCGTGGTAAGCCCCAGGGCGCAGCCGAAGGTGCGTTCCATGGAGTATTGGAATGCGGTAGTGCATCAGCTGGGACAGGCACGTTTGCAGGAGCCGCATTCATACTTTGTTTGCCGCTTGGGATTTTGTTAGGCGGCACGATCGGGGCTGCTACGACAGAGCCCGGTAAGAATATGACAACAGCCGAGCTCTCCTTGACTGAGCGTATTAACTTGACCGATACGCAGGCAGCACTGGCAATCTCCGTCTCCCGCTCTCTGGCTAGCGTAGACGACAAGAATAACCATGTGATACTGGCCAACATACCAGGCCCCGATAACCCAGGCGAGGTAAAGGATTATCGGTCTGTTCAGGCAGGGAATATTAAAACCTTGTTAGAAGTTAGCATGTTGAATTTCCAGTTCGATGGATCGGGAAAAGAGGGATCTATGCCCTGCCTGCGCATGCAGGCTCGCGCCAGAAAATTAAATGCGCAAAGCGGCCAGTTGATCGATGAAATCGATTTGAACCGCAGGATTGCCTGCCATACTTCATCAGAATGGCAGGAGGATAATGGCAGACGCATTACTGAAGCCACTGTTCAAGGGTACAAGGATATAGCGGTAAACATCGTTGATGAACTGTTACTGATATACAACACAGTCCCCGCGGAGAGCGAAAACAACGAAATGTCTGATAGAGGCCCGGTGCCCCGCTCAGTGCTGGCGCCGATAAAACCACCGCCACCCGAGATGGGTATCAAGTGGGGTCATGTCTTTGCCTTTCATAAAACACGCGGCGGTGCTCAGGGCTTTGGTGGCATGCAGTTCCGTGATGTGGACACGATCACCCCGACGCTTGCCTGGGAATCCTTCCCACGGCCATTTGATCAAGCAGGTGATGGAACACAAACTTTTGGTGACGTCATGTATGACCTGCGTATATATGATGGCGCCTTGTCAGGTCTTGGAACAATCAGTCCGTTACACAAGGTGCATGAAACCTCGGGGATAACAGAAAATCACTATCAGCTTACCGAGCCTCTCCAGCCATGTGGATGGTATTTCTGGACGGTACGGGCCCGCTATAGACTCAATGGCGTCATGCGCGCTACCGAGTGGGGCGGTGCCTACCATACACTGGGTGGCACCATCTTGCCTTCACATGCCAGAAGGCACGGCCCATCTCCGTTGAATCCGTGGCCTGCGCATTTCCTCTACTATCCCTTTAGAACGCCTGGCGTCGACAACAACGCTGCGTGTTGGGAAAACTGAGTTGGCATTTTATTTGGACAGATTCATGGGAAATATTGATATGCATAAAACAACTTGGATTAACGGTATCGTTATTATCGCGACTATGCTTTTGAACACTGGTTGTGCCACGTCAGTACTGGTTTCAGAGGGCACAATTATGCTTCGAGAAGTTACTCATGTGCTGACTCGGCAGGAAATCGTGACCGGGGACATTGAGGCAACAAAGGATAATAGAGGGCGGGAGCCTATCAAGCTGCCTGACTTGCATGAAAGATTACTCAAGAGTGGCATTAAAGATAGCGACATCGTGGACGGGAGTATTGTTCTCGGTCGGACGCAGTTCTACTGGCATAACGTCGCATCTGGCATCGTACGCCAGGGTTCCTTGCTTTCAACCGTAGAGAAGGGGCTCGTTGTCGAAGTCGGTAATATTGTGGAAGTGGAGCGGCGAGGTGATCTATCCACAGTAACACGGGTCAAGTACAAGAATTTAACGGAAGGCGGTTGTGATTATAGAACCAAGGATAAAACTGTAGTCAGCAGTTTTTTAAACGCAATCAATCCAATCGGTGGGCCCGGCGCTGCATCCCTATATTGCCCCTACCTTGCCGAGGAAGGCTGGACACCTATTGATCACGGATACGGGGTCGATTGGACCAGGCAGCTACCTGTCAAGCAATAACTTCTCACTATGCATTCTATAGATTGCACAAAATTTCTACGCAAGACCGCTCTATCCATAATTTATGATCACTTATCAGCAATGCACCAAACAAGCCTATAGCTGGTTGATATTAATTATTGGCCTGCTGTGCACTTTATTTCTTACCGGCTGTGCCCAAAAGATTAATGTTATCGAGATTCATGAGCGTTACCGCAACATTAATGCCCAGGTACCAGAAGGGCGTCTATTTTCAGACCCTTCAGATGCCGCTGTAAAAGGATTCCTGGGTGGGCTCACACCACAAGGCCTGGTAATTGGCGGGCCACTGGTCACCGGGTTTGGCGCAACCTTGCATACCCTCTCCCCATGTATTAATGCTACGGAGAAAGTTGATCAGCCGCTGCCTAAGCTTCAAGCAATAATACGAGCATCTGACCCAGGGTATTTCAGCAGTCAGCTGCGTCCAAAAGTAATTGAACAGCAGCGACTGGAGCATGCCAAACGATTCAATACCGGTGGACTACCCTACAGGAACGACTCGAAGGATATTATCCTGGTTATTGATAGCCTCATGGTAAAACTTGACGGGTATACCGGTTGGGACATGTCCTGTCGGCCACAGCTTCGCGCTACAGCCACATGGCATATTATCGAGAAGAACGCGCCGGAAACCCAGTACCGCCGATATACATCTTGTGAAGGGAAGTCGCATAAGATTGACTTCGCAGCATGGTATGAAAACACGGGAGCAGCAAGCGAGGAGGTCACGGGTCTGCTGAGCCAGCTGGCACAATCAGTGGCTACTGAGGTAACATCCGGATACCTCGTCAATAAGTGCGACAGATAAATCCCTAAGTAGATACAGGCCGGATTATTTTTCAGGCACCAGTATTGACTATTTATGGCTAGCTATAGCCTCACTTAGGCCGCTTTGTGCACTAAGGGGAAGTAGAGCGGCCATTCAGCACCAGTTTCCTGGAAATATCCAAAACTGGCTTCATACGCCACGAAGCGGACACTAATGTGCTACGCAAGTTATTTCTTGTTCTGCTTGTAGCATGTATTATCTTGGTATTATTGAAATGCAAGACCTAACTTAAAAGTGAATATAAAAGATATCATTAATATTGACTGAAGAAATTCTTTCTCTGGCTCTGGTGGGGTGGTATGAATAAAAATAATGCTACATTAATAGACCAAATCATTGATGATATACGACAGTCGGGACAAGAAGTGGGACCTGACCTGTTATCAAGTATTGAGCAAACTATTATTGGTCATCAGGAGGCCAGACAGCCTAGTCTTCGCCAGGAAGTCACTATTCTTTTATCGGATATTATCGGCTTTTCCGTGGTATCGGAACGATTCAAGGCGCCTCAGATTGTCATCATGTTAAATCGTTATTTTTCCAAAATGAGCGAAATCATTGAAAAATACGATGGTGTCGTCGACAAATACATGGGGGACACCATCATGGCGTATTTTGCACATGCTGAAGAAAGTAGTGACCACGCACATCGAGCAGTCAATTGTGCGGTTGAGATGCAAATCGCCATGAACGAAGTGAACAATGACAACGAAGTCGATGGCTTGCCCTCTCTGTTCATGGGCATAGGAATTAGTACAGGCATTGTCACGTTCGGACAAATGGGGTCGCAAGTGCAGAATGAGTACACGCTCATCGGCGATGGTGTAAATCTGGCGACCAGCGTAAGGTCACATAGCTTGCGTGGACAGGTTCTGATCAGTGATTACACCTACCAGCAAGTAAAGGATGTGGTCGAAATTGGTGACATCAATGAAGCGCGCATCAAGGGAAAAAACGAGATGGTCAAGCTCTATGAGATTACAGCATCTCATTGGCCGGAAAGAATGTCCGTGCCGATGCGGGAGATCAGAAGTAGTGTGCGCCTGAACGTCGACATGGAATTCCCTTTGCAGATCATTGAAAACAATGAAGTCCAGCCGCGCATCCTTTTTGGGCGAGCCAAAGACATTAGTTACAAGGGTATTTATGCCATCATCAAGGAACCATTGGAATTAATGACAGAGATCAAACTATCGCTCTCTCTTTCACTGTTAGGCAACGAAACCCGCGATATTTATGGAAAAATCAAGAGTATTAAGCAAATCAAAGAAGCGTATGGGTGTGGCATTGAATTCGATGATCTCGATAATGATAGTATCGAGGCGGTCAAGAATTACATCCATCGAATTATCGAAGGTTCTTAAAACTACGGTTAGGGAAAGATTTTTAGATGAAAATCACCTTGGATAGATCGTGGGTGTTACTCGTATGCCTTTCAATAATGGGTAATAGCACGCTATCGGCTCAGCAGCCCGAGGATAAGTATTTCGATGTGTTTCATAATGTCGGAAAAATATTTGACGTTGATCCACTGCTGCTTATGGCAATCAGCAAGCGTGAAAGTGGTTTGAACCCATATGCACTAAACATTAATGGAGAAGAAGCGCATTGCCTTAGCAGACAAGAGGCAGAATCGGCGCTAAGATATGTGACCATCAATCCTTGGTACGTTAAGCTTTCATCCGAAGAATATCGGAACCTTCTTAAGCGCGGGCCTGCTGATCGTAAGCAGAATTGTGCTGTTACAAGTGGCGGTCAATATCGCACCTATTTCCCTAATTATGCGCGTGCAAAGTCATTTCTAATTACGCATCAACTTCTGGATCGCCAACCAAGAAAGATGAATCCTGAATCAATCGATGTGGGGCTCATGCAGGTTAATTGGGCCGCACATGGGCACCAGGTCAAGTCTAAACACCGGCTCTTCTCTATCGGCTATTCGATCATCTATGCTGCACTTTACCTCAAAGAGTTGGGGGTGGACAAAAATCAGTGGTTGGCAGTAGGGCGTTACCACGCGGGCCGAAACGGCTCAACAGACAGAGCTAGGCGCTACACCACCTCGGTTAGAAGAATATATAGCGAATATTTGGTTAAATTTGCCAGTTAATATCCATCAATGCGGTTCTAGAATATTCATTGACATCCGAAAACGGGCTAAATATAACTATTAATATTGTATCCGCTCTCGCCACAATCCGGTCATACAACCAGGTAGCATTACGGCATGCGGCAGCAGAGTGAGCCTGGCGCTCGGGTAGAAGACAAGGAAACACGGTGTGTTGCAATAACATTTCGACTTGGCTCTAGCATATATATGAGCTACCTATCATTGTGAACAAGTTTACAGATCAACCAAGAAAATCTAACCGTCATTTCATATAAGCGGCTTCAGCCCAGGTTGGGTATGGGCCGAATCGGTATTCTGACGATTACGATGCAGGAAAGTTTGACGATCTTGAAGTCAGTGGTAGCTAATGTCTCTATCTGGCTTGAATATGTCCCGGTTATCGGGATAGGCGAAATTTAGCAGGACTAGCCAGGTGAGTGAAAACTCCAGTAATTCACCTTTCTTGGAGTGTTCTAAGCCAACCTGCACGAGCAACACCACGATGATATAAGCCAAGATCTGGTAGTTTGTCGCAACCGGTATGGCAAACTGGTCAACCAGGCGATTTACCCAAGCTCTACGTCGATAGAGTGGGATTAACACGGCCAGGTAGAATAACAGCAGTAGGCCAAAACCCTTGCCAAAGACCAGCTTGTTGATCTTGATTTCGTTAATCATCATGTTGTGAAAGTTGGTCTCTCCCTGTGCATTATGCTGCTTAAAAAACTCCGGGCTTTCAACGCCCAGCAGGCGCTGCCCCCAAGATATCTCCTCGCCGGCACCAAACAGAAATGCCAGACCAAACAGACAGGTCATGATCAGGAACAGTGGCTTCGCCTGAAGTCGCAACAACCATGCCCGGCGAAAGCAGACAACCATGGCGATGACCAATGCGACAACTGTCAGCCATTCGATCAGACCATCCTCAACCGTATACTGGTTACGAAATAAATCTGCGTGCATGTAACTCATTGCCGCACCCGCTAGCGTGAGCACGGCGACAAATACCAGAGTCGACAGTTCGATCTTGCTGATGCGTTTCATTGATGCCATGGGTGCTGTATTTTACATAACAATGCCTATAGATAAAGCGTTTTCAGTGCCTCATTCGATCTAGTGTCAGCTATGACGCCACTCGTGGATATATAATTAGAATTAGAGTCGAATCATCGTAATGGCTTTTTTGTGTTGCCTCTAATCTGGCTTTTGCCTTGATTATATATTTTTATATCTGGCTCGATGTTTATCTGATCTGATTCGCTTAAACTTGGCGGATAGCTGAGGTCATGAGTACATAAATTCGATGGATCAAAAATTCAGACAAGTCCCGCCACCACTGAGCAAATTAACACTACGTTTCCACGCCCCGTCACTCAACAAGCAGTTTGACGATTCGATTAGTACCTTCAGGAATCATCAAATGCGGTTGGCCATGCTCCTTGTCAGCTTTCTATATGGTGTGCTTGGTTTTCTAGACCCTTACTTTAGTGATGGGCCCAATGTCTCTCAGGCACAACTACTTCATTTTGGAGTCATTATTCCAATGCTATGGACCACTGTTGCAATAGGGTCGATAGCAGCAACAAAATATTTCTTTATACCACTAGCGGTTATTACAACGGTTACAGCAGCCTTTTGCCATATATATCTAGTTCACCTGGGTGGCCTGCAAAGCCTCTATGTGTCGGAGCTTTATTTTATGGTGTTATGGATATTTACCATTGCTGGGTTCCGATTATGGTTGGCAACACCTCTGTCGGCAGCAATTATCCTGGCTGCAATAGTGAATGCAGCTCTGCTGCCTAATCAGGAAACTAACGTGTTATACGCGTACTATTTCTGGCTGTTTGTATCTTTTTCCCTGGCTTATCTCGGTGGGCATTTATTAGAGTACTATTCAAAATTGAATTTCTACCATAACCAGTTGCTTATTGGAGAAATTGAGGAACGTAAAGCAGAGCAGGAGCAACTCCAATATGCTGCAACACACGATGCTTTAACCGGGTTGCCCAATCGAATGTTGCTAAATGATTACTTAGAGGGTTTTATTTCCAGAGCCAAGCGTACAAAGAAAAAAATGGCATGGATTTACATCGACCTCGATCATTTCAAGGAACTTAATGACACCTATGGGCACAATGCCGGTGATTCGCTCCTGGTGATTGTTGCTCAACGGCTACGCGAGAGTGTCCGGGAATCTGATACTGTAGGAAGATTGGCGGGCGATGAGTTTACGGTATTGCTAGACGGCATTCATAATGCGGATGAAGCTTTAAGAATCGCCGAGAATATACGTCTTTCACTTGAATCACCTTACGATCTCAGCATAGGCCGGGAGTACAATACAAGCGCCAGTCTAGGTGTCGCACTCTACCCTGATCAGCGAAAAGATATGACCACTCTTTCAAAAAGTGCTGATCAAGCGATGTATCGTTCAAAAAGCCAGGGCAGAAACAGGGTGACATTTGCTTTCGTAGAATAGTGCAGCGGTCAATTTTCTCACTTCCTAAGCAATTTGATCATTTGTATGTGACTCTCATTTTGCTAACTTGCGGCCATCTCGAGTCCGGGCGATGTAAATTTCGACCGGCTACTTGTGTACTAAGAGGAAGTAGAACGGTCAGTCAGTAATCGAGGAACTTTGGCAGGATCGCCGGCTTAGTGGTCAGTCGCTTAAGAGTCGCATTAGGGCTAGTATCGTTACTTACTGCACTGTAAATTCGGAAACCTTCCAGCATGAAACTCCGTAAATCCCTGGGCTGGCTTGTGGCCATACTGATTCTGGCCATCGCCCTGCGTTACCTTGTCCTGCCCGCCATGGGCAGTTTCCTTGTGGATACTCCGCAGACCGGTTCGGCGGATGCGGCCGTAGTGTTGAGTACAGGCGTGGACTATTACCCACGTCTGATGGAGGCTGCCGCCTTATTCCGGGAGGGCCGGATTCCCTGGGTGGTGATCAACGGCAATCGTAAGACGGATGCCCTGCGTGAACTGGAGGCCATGGGATATGAGCCGCCCGCCCCCTGGGACGAGGCAGCCAAGCGTATGCTGGAAGTCTTGGGTGTGCCCAGGGAAAGTGTGATAGCAGTCAATGCCGAGGACGTATACGACACTATCAGCGAGGCCCGTACCATCGCTCCATCCCTGCAGGACCTGGGACTGCAGCGACTGCTCATTGTTACCAGCCGATTCCACACTCGGCGTGCGGCCCATATCTGGCGCAACCGGTTGGAGCAGGAATTCCAAGTTGGCAGTGCCCCGGCCAGGCGCGATCCCTTTGACAGCCAGGGCTGGTGGCGATCGGGCCGGCAGATACGCCAACTGATGGCGGAGTACGGGGGTTGGGCCTTTTATTATTGGAGTCTGCTGGGGGAGAACTCATGAGCCCTGGCTCTGGCTACAAGCAACAATATAAGCTATAGCAAAAGGGGGCAGTGCCGTTGAACAAAATAGCTACCTTTAATGCCTGTTAATGGCCTCTAATTTGCTGCATACATCCAATGCATCAAAATCCCACTGTGTAATTAAAGGCATTATGGTTGCAATATGTGACCGGCCGAAACGTTTACAAACCGGCAGTGTAGCGGTCATTGAGGATTTTTGGCTCAGACGGCAAAATGCCGGTTAATGGTCGAGTCTGGCCGACTCGCAAACTATGCCTGGATCTAGCGCTGTCTATCGGGCCTGCCTGAATATCACCGGAGGAGACCTATGTCGAAGGACACCTTACCTGCCGTTAGTGAAAGCGGTGCTACCGGCGAGATTGCCGAGCTGTATGCCGACATTCGCGAAACCTTGAACGTTACCGCGATCAACTACGTCTGGCGCCACATCGCCACCATCGACGGCGGGCTTGCCTGGGCCTGGCAGGCGGCGAAACCAATGTTCGTCGCCGGCGTAGTCGAGCGCGAATGCGAACATCTGCAGGCGCAATTGCGTTACCCGGAATTACCTGAGCTTTCAACAACCACGCTGTCGCTAGTCGGTGTCGACGATACCGCGCACGCACAGATCAATGCGATCATGGATACTTATAATAGGGGCAACCTATTAAACATGGTCTCGCTATCCGCTTTGCTCGCAGAGCCGAAGGCGCCGCCGGGCGGCGACAGACCGCGCGCGGTGTTGCCCTCGAGCGACGTGCCATTTCCGCCGATCCCGGAAGTGGCGGATTTATCGCCTGAAGTGGCCGAGCAGGTGCTGGTATTAAATAACCTCGGCGCTAAGCCGGGACCGAACCGCGTGGTCGCGAGCATCTACAAGCACGTCGCACTATGGCCGGGGTATTTATCGCTCGTGTGGGCTCAGTTTATCGAGCGTCACAACGATGGTTCTCTGCTTGATATTATTGAGGACACTCAGGCCAAGGCTCGGGTGAGCGCCGCGTACATCGCAAGCCATCTTGGCCCGCGCCCGGAAGGCATGATCGCGGACAACGTGCGCGCGGCTGTGAGCGAATTTACCGATACCGTGATTGCGCGCATGATCCCGATCGGGCAGATGATGCGCCAGGCACTGTGATCGAGTCAGACCACATCATGCACTATGGATGATTAACTTGTTCGTAGGGTGCTAATATTAGATTCTGTTTAATTAGATGCGGATCGAGAATCAGCCGGCGTACCAAGATATGAGCCAGCAACACTATCGCCATGCACTGGAACCGGGCTACCACCTGCATTGGTATACGATCGACAAGGTACTGGGGCAGGGTGGATTCGGTATCACGTATCTCGCCCATGATACAAACCTGGACCAAAAGGTCGCCATCAAGGAGTTCTTGCCGGCCGCTCTGGTTATTCGCGACGAAAATAATGCCATTCAGCCGTCTACCGAGGAGCATGTACCACAATACCAGTGGGCACTAGACCGGTTTATTACTGAAGCGCGGACGCTCGCTAAATTTGACCACAACAACATCGTTCGGGTATTGGCCGTATTTGAGGCCAATAATGCCGCATACATCGTAATGCGCTACGAAGAAGGTCAAAACCTTGAAGAGTACCTGCTTGAGCATGGCCCATTATCCGAGCAGCGGCTCCTCGACATTATTCTACCGATTATCGATGGTCTTGAAATTGTCCATCAGGCCGGGTTTATCCACCGTGATATAAAGCCGGATAATATCTTCATTCGGGCTGATGGCAGCCCGGTGCTGATCGACTTTGGCGCTGCTCGTGAGGCCATGGGAGATGACAAGAAGACACTGACCACGTTGGTATCCCCTGGTTACGCTCCTATCGAGCAGTATCTAACTATTAACCAGGACCAGGGTCCATGGACGGATATATATGCGCTGGGGGGTACATTGTATCGCGCGACAATGGGTAAAAGGCCGGTTGATGCGATAACGCGCAGCAATGATTTACTGTCGGAAAAACCTGACCCCTATCGTTCGGTGGTTGGCTCTCTGGGTGAGCAATACTCACACCATTTCCTGCAGGCAATCGATGTGGCGATGCAGCACAAGCGGATCAATCGGCCACAGGACTTGATGGCCTGGAAAAAACTGTTACTAGGAGAGGTTACATCTTCAAGACCCAGTCCAGCGAACGATAAGTCAGTGAGAATTCCTGCAAGCTCTGAAGAGGAGACTGTCTCATATAGCAAGACCACCGAAGAAGTCAGTAGTGACGGTAATCAGACTTTCGCTTCAGATCATCAAATGCCTGTCGAGGTCGAATCAATCCGGAAGAATAGACCGGGTACATTGGGCATACTAGTGAGCATTCTTGTGACTATCGCGATTGTCGCAGGCACATTTCTGATTGTCGATAAAACAGCCCAAGAGGAAAGTATAGTTGAGGTAGAACAGAAGAAAGGTTCAGACAATACGGCTAATGAAGCTGTATCTGTTCCATCAATTCTGGTATTGCCCTTTCGTAACATTGGTAATGAGACTGAAGATGAGTACCTGGTGGATGGCATGACGGATGACATTATCACCGACATGTCAAAGCTGTCCGGTATCTTGGTTATTGCCGGACAGACTGCACTACAGTTCAAGAAAACCAATATCAGTCCATTGGATGCAGGTCGGGAACTAAACTCAGATTTCATTCTTGATGGTAGCGTAAGACGTTCAGGCTCCAACTTAAGAGTCAACGCACAATTAATCGATGTTAAAACTGCAGTTCCACTATGGGCCGAGAGATATGACCGTAATCTCGATAACATCTTCGAAGTGCAGGATGAGATCACCAGTAACATCATCAAGTCACTGTCTGGTCGTTTAACAAATCAGGAGCAGGTACTTAAGGCTGAAGTAACTAGAGTTGATTTTGATGCCTATGATAGCTTCCTAAAAGGTCAGCGCTATTACAACCTTCGCACAAAAGAAAGCGTTGCTGAAGCCATCGATGCGTACAAAAAGGCAATCCAGATTGACCCTTCGTTTGCACGCGCATATGGGGCTTACGGGGTTGCGCTGGCACTGCAATATAGAATGGGGTGGACGGATAGCCCCGGCGAAACATTGAATCGCGCTCT
>JBFFRZ010000039.1:0-13897 GCA_041572715.1 Gammaproteobacteria bacterium | reverse complement strand
AGGACCAAATCCTGCGGACAGCATGGCTTCAGTAATCATCTGGGGAATACGTTCCTCGGTGAGCACATGCTTGAGAATCAGTGCATTGGCAATGATGAACATCAGCATGATGGTCAGCTTTCCACCCTCATACAGGCTTTCCTTGGTATCGTGATGCCAGAACACTGACAAGCCTCGCCAGAGGATCATGATGCCGCCCTTGCCTTTTTCCTTGAATGGGCCCATGTCGCAATAGACATAATTGGCAATAAGAAAGGCATAGACTGCAGCTACCGCGGCTGCCTCGGTAGGCGTAAAAATGCCACCATATATACCACCCAGAATAATGAAGATAAGAAACAATCCCCAGCTTGCATCTCTGGCAGAGTCAAATATTTCACCCCAACCTGCCCAGGGTTGCGCCGGCAGATCTTTAATGCGGGCAACGATATAAATGGCGACCATCAACATGCCCCCGGCCAATAATCCGGGTATCACACCACCGATAAACATGCGGCCAACCGAAACATCGGTCGCGGCAGCATAAACCACCATTACGATCGAGGGAGGTATCAGGATACCCAGGGTACCCGCATTACAGATTACTCCTGCAGCAAACTCCTTGCTATAACCCACGCTGACCATACCGGCTATTACGATGCCGCCGATCGCTACTACGGTAGCCGGAGAAGAACCTGAGAGCGCGGCAAACAACATACAGGCAAACACCGAGGCCATTGCCAGCCCCCCACGAAAAGAACCTACAACCGCAATTGCAAAACGGATGATTCGGCGAGCGACACCTCCGGTGGACATAAAGGTAGAGGCGAGGATAAAGAAGGGAATGGCTAGTAACGTATAGTGTCCTTCAAAGGCAGAAAACAGTGTCTGGGCAATTGAACTCAATGAAAAATGCTCGGCAAATATCATCAGGAATAGGATACTGGACAAACCCAGCGACACTGCGATCGGTACACCGATCAGCATCAATCCAATCACCATAAGGAAAAGTATGCCTACTTCCATACCTTTTCCTCCTGGTCACAATGTGTGCTCTCGGCCTCGTGGCAGGCAATAATAATTTCCAGTTCACCAGTAATAACCTTCCAGCCAACTTGTAGAAACCTGAAGGTCATCAAGGCCACACCCAGGGGTAATGCAAGATAGGGAATCAACCTTGGCACATTCTCATATCGCTCACCTTCATTGAGCCAGTCTGAGAGAAACTGAAACATTTCGGGCAAAGGAATATCTTCTGTTTCCAGCCAGGCACGCTCGGTCGCAAAGGGATACCAGTAATCCCATGAGCCGACCAGCAGTAATATTGAAAAGGCAAGGCAAGCAATCACCGACAAGATGGCTGATATCTTGCGCCATAGTGGAGGCATCATGTTCACCACGACATCAATGCCGATATGAACATGTTGCTTTACGCCATAGGACATGCCCATGAGTACCAGCCAGGCAAACAGGAACGAGGTAAGTTCCAGCGCCCACAGGATATTGCTTTCAAAGGCGTAACGCGCAAGCACGTTCGCAAAGGTAAGGAGCGTCATCAAGCCGAGGCAGACGGCGATCGAAATCTCTTCTATCTCGTCAGTGATGCGACCAATTTTTTCCAGTGTCATCGAAACTGGGTTTTGTTCTTTTTAAAGGGTCCGGTAGATCCAGCATAGTACTGGCTCTACCGGATTGCCATCTTCCTGGATCTGGCAGGCTTACTTATTGGCCTTTTGCGCGGCTTGCATCAGGTCTGCACCGATGTCTTTCTCGAATTTCTTCCATACCGGCTTCATCGCGTCCACCCAGGCCTGGCGCTGTGCAGGCGTCAATGTACGGACCTTGCCACCCGCATCGATGATATTCTGCTTGTTAGCAAGGTTAACCTTGGTAGATTCACTATTTCGAGTTTCAGTTACTTCCTTGAGGATGGTGGCCAACTGGTTGCGCACATCACCCGGAAGTCCGTCCCACCACTTGGTTGAGGTTACCACCAGGTAGTCCAGGATGCCGTGGTTGGTTTCAGTAACGCCATCCTGTACCTCGAAGAACTTCTTACCGTAGATGTTGGACCAGGTATTTGACTGGGCGTCGATAACACCGGTTTGTAAGCCACCATAAACTTCTTTGAATGACATCTTTTGCGGGCTGGCGCCGAGCTGTTCAATCTGCGCGACCAGCACATCCGAGGCCTGCACCCTGAATTTCAGGCCCTTGGCATCTTCCGGCTTGATCAGCGGCTTGTTTGCCGACATCTGCTTCATGCCGTTATGCCAGTAGGCCAGACCCCTAAGGCCACGACGATTCATGGAATTCAGCAGTTTCTGGCCTTCATCTGAATTCTGGAACCGGTCAACCGCGTCTATATCATTAAAGAGAAACGGCAGGTCAAAAATCCGGAACTTCTTGGTAAATTTCTCAAACTTGGACAAAGAAGGCGCGGCCAGCTGGTTAGCTACCCTGGTTTACAGCCAGTATGGCTGGCATGCATTCATAACCGGCCTTATTGCGATTGTTTTGATAGCACTTTGGCATATTGCTCAGCTGCATGTGAAATCAATCCGACCAGATATAGCCTGATTACCAGCTAGTAAATGTCTGGCCGGGGAAGCGCATTATTTATGAAATATCAAAAATCAGATTCATCATGGCGATCATGACGATCAGGAACAACACGGTCATGATGCCACCAGCCTTCATAAAATCAGGCACCCGGTAACCACCCGGCCCCATAATCAAAGCATTCACCTGGTGAGTTGGAATCAGAAATGAATTCGAGGTCGCGATGGCGACGGTCAAGGCAAAAATGGCCGGATCTGCACCCGCACCAACAGCGATGTTAACCGCCAGAGGTACCAGCAATACCGTAGCACCCACATTCGACATCACCAGGGTAAAAAACGTCGCCAATATCGCCACCGCAGATTGTATGACCCATATTGGCATTTCACCAACGACCAACAACACCTGCTCGGCGATCCATTTAGCCGTTCCGGTTGTTTCTACCGCCAGTCCCAAGGGAATCAGTGAGGCCAGAAGAAAGACTGTTTTCCAGCTAACCGCCTGGTAGGCCTCTTCTATTTTCAGGACTCCGGTCAATACCATACCCATGGCACCGGTCAGCAATGCCACTGATAGCCGCACATCTGAGAACAACACCATAAACAAGGCAATACCGAAAAATATCAAGGCAGGAGGTATTTTCTCGGGGCGCAGTTTTTCAGATTGTGGGTATTCCGAAGTCACCACTACGAAATCCCTGTCGGACTCTATTCTCTCCAGGGCATCCCATGCGGTGTGCACTACCAGCGTATCACCAGACTGCAGGGCAAGATTGCGGATATCATCACCTTCCCGCAAGGTCTCACCATTACGATGCAAACCAATCATGGCTATCCCGTACTTCTTGCGCATCCATACATCCCGCGCACTTTTGCCAATCAATGATGAGCCCGGTGGTATTACGACTTCAGCGATACCTGCCTTGGCCGGCGACAATGACTCGGTAAATGTACGCATTGTCTTACGCAGCTTAAGCCCATACTTTTCAACAAAGCGCTCGACATCCCGCGGATCAGCAACCACGCCCAGCACCATACCCGGCTGAAATTCAACATCTCGTGCCATCGTTCCCGGACCTATCCTGGTCTCCTGACCGGTCATCTTGCTTGCGATCACCCTGATTCGATAAGTAGTTTCAACATCATCCAGCCTTTTACCGAGCACTTCACTGCCATCAGTTACAACAACTTCATACACTGCATAATCAACACCATACACATCATGAAAGTATTTCATGGGATCAGTACCTATGGTGCTGCTTTCACTCTTCGTAGCTGGCAGCACAAAACGGCCGGCCAGAACAAAATAAATGATGCCGGTCATTACCATCACGACTCCAATCGGAGTGACTGAAAACATGCTCCATGTTTCCATTTGCTGATCTGGAGGCAAGGCCTTGTTAGAAGTCAGAATCAGGTCGTTCAGCAGGATCAATGGACTGGAGCCCACCATGGTCATGGTACCGCCGAGAATTGCACAGAATCCCATTGGCATTAACAACCTGGACATGGGCAAACCCGAACGAGCTGAAATTCTGGAAACCACGGGCAGGAACAGTGCTGCAGCCCCTACATTCTGCATAAACGAAGAGATGAACGCTACGGTTGCAGAGATGATCGGAATGATTCGACTTTCAGTGGTGCCACCGACTTTCAGAATAAAAGCAGCGACCTTGCTCATAAGACCTGTTTTATCCAGGCCGGCACCGATAATCATGACGGCAATAATAGAAATTACCGCGTTCGAGGCGAAGCCATCAAACAGGTGCATGTTGTCGATCAGGCCCTGCTCCAGACCCATGACGGGGTACAACAATGAGGTCAGACCCAGCAGCACCATAATACTTGCTGCAGCCACATCAACTCCGACCACCTCAAATGCGAACAGGTATATCGTCAAAAGTAGAATTGCACTCACCCAGGCAATTTCAACGGTCGGCACAACAGCTGCAACCCAAATCGCGACTAACAGAAAAATTCCCGCCGCAATCCAGGCTTTAAGATTTCTTTGCTTGGGGTTGTCGACAGTCTGTTTGTCACTATCTTTGAGTACAGTTTCAGTCATGAAAACTCCCTGACAATTGAGTAAGTTGGAACATATCCAGGGCAATCAAAACGACGAATTTATATTCCTATAAGGAAATATTATGATCGATTTGTATTTAGCCACTGCTCGAGGGCCGCGTATTGTCTATCATCGCTCAGTATATTCAAGTGAATAAAAAGACGCTAATATTCCTTTATGGAATACAAGACGCTGCCCGATCTCAAACACCTGGAAACCTTGAGCGCCGTGGTTGAACTGGGGGGTGTTGCGCAGGCGGCCAGAAAGCTCAATATCGGCCAGCCGGCGGTTACCAAGCGGCTACGCGCACTCGATAATTGCTATGGTATCAGCTTGATGCAGCGAGAAGGCCGGCAGCTTGAACTTACCGAAGCGGGTGAAATGGTCTACAACCATGCCCGCCTGGCCCTTGATCAACAGGCCACATTGTTCGAGGATCTGGAGTTATTGCGAGGGGGGCATAACAAGCTGCGACTTGAAACCACTTTTGCGATTGGCGAACACCTGCTGCCGGACCTGCTGCTGAAATATTCCGAATTACACCCCGATTACCAGATTGAAACACGCATGGGATACTCAAGGCGTATTCAGACCCGGCTGGCAACCGGGCTATCTGACCTGGCACTGCTGGAACTGGCACCGGAACACCCTGACATACTGGTGCAAAGCTGGCTTGATGATGAAATCGTGCTCGTGTGCGGCCATGGGCACAGTCTTTACCAGACCGACGCCATCACCCCGGACGAATTGCACTCCCTTAAATTTGTCATGCGAGAGCCTAATTCATCCATGCGCTTAACTCTCGACAGGGAGCTTGCAAATATTGGCATACATCACCTGCCTATTACGATGGAGGTTGGTTCTACAGATACCATTACTGAAATGCTACAAAGAGGCCAACATGTAAGTTTTCTTCCCTATTTTGCGGTGGCGGAATCGCTGAAGCGAGGCAGACTACATCGCACCCGTATTGAGGGCTTGTCTATTAAACGTACACTGTGGATATCGCGGACAAAGACAAGTCTCTACAATAATGTCGCTAATTCCTTTGTAGAAATGCTTTCACGAACAGACTGACCTGGCAGACTCATGCTTAGCCTGCTGCAACATATATCCAGGCGCTCAGCTTCGGGGTTCCGTTGTCCGTGTACCTTGAATATGGCTTCAGCAAAGACCCGCAAGGCCGTGCTCTTCATATAATTGTTGCGCATCATAATCTTGCATGAACGCAACAAAATGCTTCCCCCACTGACCACCATCCGCGACGAGCCCGATATGATAGCGGGTTACAGGATTAGCAAGCGAGGGCTCCCCCGACAGCACGCCACCAACATCCACAAGCTCAAATATGTCTGGAAAGATTCGAGTGTATCGAAGCGCCAGGTGATAGTAGATCACAGCAGCGTCTGCCCGGCCGGCACTGATAAGTTCAGGGACTTCCCGGTGATGGATAATTTGCGAATGTACGGTCTTCGGGCCTGCCGTAGACAGTTTTTCCAGAAGCAGATCTTTGTCCACCCCGGCTTCCTGGGCCAGACCGCTGGCTGCCTCGGCATAAACCGAGTAGCTGGCCTTTTCTTTCACCGGGTTGGAGCAGGTCACGGTGACCTCATCGGAAAGCAGGTCTGCAACAGAGACGATGCCCTTGGGGTTACCTTTGCGCACCAGAATGACATTACCCCGGCTTTGGGCAAACGGTACATGGCTGGCCATGAATCCTGCTTCTACAAGACCATCCAGAATATTGCCCGGCCCGATGAACACATCCGGCTTACGGCTGATTCTCAGGTTGCCCACCACCAGGCCGGTGCCCTTTAGTGCATCCACGAGCGGTGCAGGCGGGGTGGTTGTATAGAATACATCACCCACATCCGGGTTAGCGGTCAGAAAAGCACGTACACAAGCCTCCAGCGCCATATGGTGATTACCGTCAGAGAATACGGCCAGACCTGCGATTGCAGGATCACCGTGAAAATCCAGTACCTGGTTACTGCCCGGCGCGGTAAAGGCACGCACTGAATCGTCTGGATATTGCGCGGCCTCCGGCGGCCAGGGCAATGTACTGTCTGGTTTCGTCAAGAGCGTGTTATGCCGCTGCTACTTCAAGCAGGCTGCGCAAATGGTCCGGCTGCACAATATGGATGTGGTGATCCACGATACGAACCGCACCTCGCTTGCGCAGATGAGCCAGTGTCGTGGTGACGGTTTGGCGGCTAGCACCGATCAAGTTGGCTATATCCTGGTGGGTCATTCGTACGTTTACACATAATTCACCTGCGGCGGTGGCCTCGGTACAGCTGTTTCCGGAAGAAACTGCAGCGAAGCGTATCAACAGCCGGGCAATACGGGTTTCCACATTGTCACATGCTAGCCCCATCATCATGTACCCCATCGCGCGGACCCGGGCCGATAATATGCCAATAGCCTTCATGGCGGCTTCCGGATGGTCACCCAAAAATTTAATAAAGTCTTTACAACTGATGCAATAAACCTGGGTTGCTTCGTTCGCCACAGCATAAATCTGACGATGGCTACCCTTCAACAACTCGGCCATACCAAATATCTCGCCCGGGAAACTGAACCAGAGAATGGTTTCCTTGCCGCTTGGCGACAACTGGAACAAACGGATACACCCGTTAGCAACGATGTAGACATCGCTCGAGCGGTCTCCTGCGCGAAACAGGTGATCGCGTGGTTTAAGCATCAGGCTACGCGAACACCTGAGCAGGTCTTCCGTCTCTTCCTGCAACAAGCTTGAGAGGAAATTTGCATGGGCATCCGACCATGCATTGCCGCCATCGTCAACACAGGAAAAGTCATCCGCAAGAAAATCCGCAACAGGGGGCACGGTGAATTTACTGATGGCGACCAATGAATCTTCCTCCTTATTTTTTACGCAGTGTAGCATGGGATACCGACTGTGCTGATGCTATAAGTGAAGCACTGCTATGCGTAACACTAACGGTGACAAATGCTTTCTAGCGCTCATTCATGGAGCATTCACTACATTAATGAGCAATATTAGTTTTAATTACTATTATGATTTTCTAAAGTCGTGCCTCAAGTGATCGTAATGTCGTCTGGATGACAAATCCCCATCCGGAAATTCTGTACTATCATTAGTAGCGATTGACTAAAAAAGGCCGCTCGTTAAGTCACATGGCCGCATAACTTAATAAATCTACTTACACCACGGAGAACTGATGATGAGAAAAATTTTTAGCCTTGGGCTTGGACTGATACTGTCTATCGGTATCAGCAGCGCCTATGCCGGAGAATACCCAAGCCGCCCGATCACGTTCATGACCATGACCCAGCCTGGCGCACAGATCGACCGCCTGACGCGTGGCCTCGGTCAGCGTATGAGCAAGATTCTGGGTCAGCCAATCAACGTGAAGAATGTAACTGGCTCTCACGGCACGGTAATGGCGACCGAACTAAGTAGAGCAAAATCCGACGGCTACACGATCGGGGTAACCTCACTAACCGCTTACACCTATGCCCCGCACCATGCCAAGCTAACCTTCAAAACCGACGACTTCGACTACCTTAGTCTCGTTGCGCTGAACTCAAGCGGCTTCATCTCCAAGAGTGATCAGCCCTGGAACACTTTGAAAGAGGCCTTTGAGTGGCATAAGAAAAATGACAAAGCCATGGTCGCCATGTTTCACGGTGCCGATGACCGTGACGCGATCACGCGTATCGCAAAACAAGAAGGTGTGAAGCTGTCACTGATTCCGTCTAAAGGCGGGCCTTCAGTAATCAAGGCTGTAACCGGTGGCCACGCTGCCGTTGGCTACGTCGGCGCCATCCTATACAAACACGTGGAAGCGGGAACAATCAAGCTGATAGCCGCCGCCCTGGGAGAGCGTCTACCACCACTCCCAGATATACCTACCTTGCGCGAACAGGGTTACGACGAGCAGGTTGAAATGATCGTTGCCCTGGTTGGACCGAAGGGTCTCGATCCCAAGGCAAAGGCCAAACTCCTGGCCGCTGCTGACCAGCTGGCTAATGATAAGGAAACCCAGGAATTCATCACGGGCAACCTCTTGATGCGCCCGGTGCAATGGGGAGAAGCGCATGCTGACAAGACAGTCAAGCAACTTTACGAAACCTTCGGTAAACAGGCTCAAATGAAGTAAATCGCCTCGCCGGACTGGAGGCAACCTCCGGTCCGGCAATATCGCTCCCGGTGCAAGACCGGGAGATAACGAGGGAGATCGCATGACACGAATAACCAGAGACACGATCGCCTACCTGGTGGTCATCGGATTTTGCATATTGATGCTCACATGGGCGATCCCCGAGTACACGCCACCCTACCCCGGCTATGGCGCTTCTGCGGCGCTGGTACCGATCGTGGCTGTCTGCCTCATGCTGTTCATGGCTTGCCTGTCCCTGCTATATCTAACCCTTGCTTCACTCATGAAAAAGCCAATAGCAGCAGAAGAAAGAGAATTCCCGGAGGACCTGCAAGGGGATGGCGGTTTCACCCAGGTCGGACGGGTCAGACTATACCACCTCGCAAGCATCATGATTCCAAGCGTACTGCTGATCGTAGCGATCGAGTACATTGGTTACGAGCTATCGTCGCTGGCTTTCCTGATCATTCTGCAATTCCTTATCGGTAATCGCAGCTGGGTACAGTCGATACTGGTTGCCGTTATCCTCACCGCAGTTCTCTATGTCGTCATGCGCTATGGCTTTGGTGTACCAATACCCGGTGCACAGATTTTTGAATAACTAATCCAACCAGCTAACGGAATACAGACTATGGAAATGATTCTTGCCGGACTGATGGATTCGATTGCACCCGCCAGCCTGATGTACCTGTTTCTGGGCGTCGCCATCGGGGTAATTGTCGGGGCCATCCCCGGCATCAATGGCCCCATGGCGATCGCGCTGTTTATCCCCATCACTTATTACATGACGCCACTGACTGCCATCGGTTTCCTTGTGGGATTGAATAAGGGAGCGTTTTTCGGCGGTGCTGTGTCCGCGGTGCTGTTGCGTACACCAGGCACGCCCGAGGCCGCTGCTACCTCGTGGGATGGCTACCCTCTCACGCAACAGGGAAAGGGTGAAAAGGCACTGCGGATGGCACTGTACAGCTCGGTGGCCGGGGACTTTATCTCTACAGTGGTGCTTATTCTGATTGCTGCCCCGCTCGCAGCTGTTGCCCTGTTCATGGGACCGGCAGAAATCTTCGCGCTGATCTCTCTGGCACTGACAGTAATTGCCGGCATCGGCACCAATTCGATCAGCCGTGGACTGGTGGCGGCCGGCTTTGGAATCCTTCTGGGCCTGATCGGCACCGAACCCGTCACTGCATTACCAAGACTCACCTTTGATATCTACCAACTCGGTGGCGGTTTATCACTCATCCCCGTGGCCATTGGCCTGTTGGCGTTCTCGGAAATTATTATTCAACTTGAAAAGATTACTGGCAAGGCCAGCGGCCAATGCTCAACCCACGTGTTTTCCTCAAAACGCGAGGACCGGCTACTATCACTAAAGGAATTCTTTGGTAACACCAGGACACTACTGCGAGGCAGCCTGATCGGCATAGGTGTTGGAGCCATGCCAGGGCTGGGGGCGCCAGTGGCGTCGTTTATGTCTTATGACCAGGCAATGAAACGGTCTAAAAAGAAGGAAGAGTTTGGCAAGGGCAGTCTCGAAGGTATCGGCGCGTCTGAGTCTGCCAATAGCTCAGTGGTAGCCTCCAGCCTTATTCCTCTGTTTGTCCTCGGCATTCCCGGCAACCTGGCGGCCGCTATGTTGATGGGGGCATTCATGATCCATGGCATGCAACCAGGCCCGCTTCTGTTCAAGGAAAATGCCCAGCTGATGTACGGAATCTATGGCAGCCTGTTACTTGCCAGCCTGTTCCTGATGGTGATCGGGCGATTTGGAATGAAGCTGTTCTGTAAAGCAGTCAATATTCCCGCGATGATCCTGTACCCGATCGTAATATTTACCTGCATCATGGGTTCCTACCTGGGCAGGTCATCCATGTTTGACGTCGGCGTCATGCTGGCATTCGGCTTCGTTGGTTATTTCATGCGCAAGTTCGATTACTCATACGTGGCGTTCATTATCGGCTTTATCCTGGCACCGGAATGGGAGCGCGCCCTGCAGCAGGTGGTAATCATTTCCCAGTATGACACGTACATGTTCTTCCAGCGGCCTGTAGCCATGATACTGATGGCACTTACGATCTTCGTTGTGGTACGCACTTTCTGGGGCAGCATCCAGGCCGGTCGTAAAAAACGTGCTGCGGCGGCGGGTCAGCATTCAAGTGACTGAACATGAGGATAAACAGCGTATTTGTCGCCTGCATGACAGGAACAGCCAAGCCCCCACGCTAGACTGGCCAGAAGTGTGGTGAAAGGTCCAGCCGTTACTCCCAAAGGCAGTGCCTGATCTTAAATAAATAACAAGTTAAAGAGGTATATCCATGAAAAAAATGACTGACGCGGAATTGAAACAGAAACTAGGTGACTCATACATCGCGCCTGTCGGGTTATATGACAAGACGAAGGACATGTCGTTTCTCGGTCAGGTCAGCTGCAATATAGAAGAAATGGATGCCGGCTCCTGGCAGGAAATCGTTATCGACTATGAGCTGGGCCAGTCAGGCATGGCTGACGGTTCCTGGTTCAAGGCCACTTTCCGATTTTATTCAGACTGGGAGCTGTTTCAAACTACAGATCCTTCGGCTGCCAACTATGTTTCTGCGGAGTATCATGCAGCGCCAACCCTGAAAGGGCAAAGTGCGGCAACGGTACAAAAACTGACGGTGCGTTTTGATCAGAAAGGTCATGAACGCCCGTTCCAGAAAGCAGTAATCGTTGATACCTATGATGGTTATCTCAAAGCCGGCGACCACATTATCATCCGTCTTGGCGATCGTCGTTTCGGGGGGCCGGGTACCCGCGTGCAGACCTTTACCGAGCAGGACTTCAAGTTCCGCTGCTATGTCGATCCACTGGGAACCTCTCGCTTTGCGGCCGTACAACCTGACCTCGTCATTGATATTAAACCGGGTGTTCCAGCCCTGTTACAGTGGGCAGGTTCACGCATCGTCAGGCAGGGTGAGAAACTTCCACTGCGTATTCGTGCAGAAGACCAATGGGGCAATACCTGCTGGAACCGCCCGGAGAATATTCACGTAAAAGCCACACTGAATGGTGAGGCGTGTTATGAAAAAGACATCACCACACCGACAGCGGGCTGGTGTGTTTCGCTGCTTGAGGACGTGCCTACTGATAAGGCGGGTGAATTAATAATCAAGGCATCCATGCCAGCGCATCCTGCGGTAAAGGATCAAACCTTCTATGTCACGATTGACAAGGATCTGGCGTTCCCTCGTATTTATTATACAGACCTGCATGTACATTCCAACGACACAATAGGCACCAACTCGACGGAATATAATCTAACTTATGGTAGAGACGTGACCGGTCTCGATGTACTCGCGTTTGCACACAATGACTTCAACATCACTACTGAGCGCTGGAAAAAAACTGTGGAACTGATCCGTGAAATCTGTAAAGACGGCGAGTTCATCGCATATCCAGGGACAGAGTGGTGTGGTAGCTCCTGTGCCGGTGGCGACCACAACGTAATCTTCCTGCATGATGAGGAGCCTGAATTTCCGTTTCTTAAAGATGGGACGCATGTGCGTTCGGTAGACTGGAACGAAGATTCTGGCACAACCGAAGCGAATCCCGGTGCATGGCCACTGGAAGAACTATGGGCAGCATACATTCATAACCCGGAAGGTCATCTGTTAACTCCTCATGTGGGCGGTCGCCGCTGTATTTTAGACTGGTACCACCCGGAACTGGAAAAACTGGTTGAGATTGGTTCAGCGTGGGGTCATTTTGGCTGGTTGTACCAGGAAGCCATGGAGCGTGGTTACAAGATCGGTGCAAGCATGGCAGGTGACGAACATCGTGGACGCTGCGGCGGTGGTGTGCCAGGTACAGCGGTATTCGGCACAAAGGGCGGGATTTCAGGTGTGATTTCGCCCGAGTTATCAAGAAAGGCCATCGGTGTCGCCTTGCGTCAACGTCATACTTTTGCCTCAACCGGTGAACGAACCTACGGTCTGATTTCCTGTGGTGATCACATCATGGGTGATGAGTTTGAACATAAAGGTGCCGCCCAGGTTAATTACCGTTTCCTCGGCGATCGCGGCTGGGACAAGCTGATTGCCTATGACCATACTGGTGAGATTTGGCGACGTAACCTGCAACAGGAGCTGGGTTACTCAGACCGCATGATCCGTTTTCGCTGGGGTGGCGCACGTATCAAGGACCGTTATCGCTGGGCTGCATGGAAAGGCAAGATTACCATCACCAATGCCGTAATCAATGAGTTTACCGGTCTTGGTTTTGAGCACCTGGAGGAAACCTGCTGGCGCGAAAGTGCAACTACTGTTGGCTTTAAAAGTGACACCTATGGTGATGTCGATGCGATTGAGCTCGACGTATCACATCTTGAAACTGCACAAATCAGGATCGAAGGAACTATAGACGGCTACGTAAAGGTGGGTGACCCGTTAAAAGGCAATCCATTTGTACACTGCCCCACCTTTACCTGGGAAACAACTGGCGCCGAGTTACTGGAGGCCGCAACCCTGAAAAAGCCATTACCCGGTGTTGATATGTTTCTGGCGCTGGATCGCATTAGTGATAATGCGGCTCCTCGCGAAGTGACCGGTAATTTCGAAGTCAGTCCAAAGAATGGACCACATGGGCACAGGCCCATCTATATGGTCGCGCACCAGGGAGATGATGCAAAGGTATGGACATCTGCCCTTTTTATAGAGTTCAAATAACATTAAACAGAAATGGTTCTTCAGTACTTATTTACCTGTTAACCATTTCAAGAAACCGCCCACCTTGTTTCGGTAGCCCGGATTGCCAACACCGCAATTTGTGGCTACCGCATGGATGCAGCATTGGGGTTATGCATTTTTAAGCCATCGCCAGGTAAACGTTATAGCTGCACTGCAATTACCTGGCGATCATGGCAGGTGTCCACACAACAGTTCTCATCAGCCCCCGCTGGTCAGCGTTTCTACAAGCATAGAGGCAAAATAATTCTAATACCTGTTTCTCATGAATACATGGGTTGTGCGCGTTTTCAATAATTATGCAGGCTTAAGCTTCAGTGAAGCGTGCGGCATGGGCAACAGCTGCCGATCGGTAGTTATTACATGGCGTAACCAATGGCGTCTGGCGGCCGACCTGATCAAGTCAGTTTATAGGGCTTTCAAGCT
>JBFFRZ010000038.1:0-13909 GCA_041572715.1 Gammaproteobacteria bacterium | reverse complement strand
CTGTTGTTAACCGCGCTCTCCCACAGCAATTGTGTGTTTGAAGCGCGGACTATAACGAGGTTAACCATTGAAACCAAGTCAAAATTTTCCGCTGTGGCAAAGCAGATTTTTCTATGCTTTTAAATCAGTCAGTTACCACTGTTTTGCCATGGGCAGAAAAATTACAGGCCCATGGCTTTACGTACAAAGGCATTTTTCAGCATGGGCAACCGATCCACGGTCGACAGTCCCGCATTACGAAGTTGTGTCAAAAAGCGCTGGTCATTACTGAACAACCGCTTTAGTGCATCAAAAGATCCCTGCATCAGCCAGTTATCACCCTTGCGATTGCGCTCATAGGCACGAAGGACCCGGCGACTGCCAATGTCCCTGCCGGTCTCGAGTGCCTGTGACAGTTGATGCATCAGCCCGGCCACATCCTGCAAACCCAGGTTGAGTCCCTGGCCGGCCAGCGGGTGCACCGTATGTGCGGCATCGGCTACCAGTACAATCCTGGGTGCACTGTAAGCCCGTGCATGTGAGAGTTTCAGGGGAAACCTGGCGCGCTCACCAACATCCACGATATTGCCGAGCCGATAGTCAAAATCACTGGCCAGGGCCTGCATGAAATCCGCTTTATCCAGCGCGTGCAGGGATTCCGCTCGCTGCTCAGACACCGACCAGACAATGGAGCACCACGGGGACTGCATCGGTAAAAATGCCAGCGGTCCTTCCGGCAAAAAACGCTGCCAGGCCGTGTGCTGGTGATCAATTTCTGTTTCCACGGTTGCCACGATGGCCTGTTGCCCGTAGGACCAACCAACCATCTCAATCCCGGCGAGCTCCCTGACCCTTGAGTTAGCGCCGTCCGCACCCACCAGTAATTTCGCAGTAATCTCCCTGCCAGACTGCAGCTTGATAGCGATGTGCGTATCGCCAGCCTCGTATGTGACCAGTTCATCTGCAGCAACCAGCTCGACCGAGCTGGCCGCCGATAACTGCCGGGCCAGTGCATCCTGCAGTACGCGTCCCTCAACGATATAACCCAGTGCAGCCGTCCCCAGATCCGCGGCGTCAAAATGAACCTTGCCTGGCCCGCCGGCATCCCAGACATGCATGTGCTGATAAGGATATACCCGTGCTGAAGCAGAACCCGGCCAGGCATTGACCCGTTCGAACAGGCAACGACTGGCCTCGGTGATCGCAAAAACCCTGAGGTCAAAATCATCAATGGACTGCGGCGGCTGCAGCAACTGCTCATCCGGCTGAGGTCTGGACCGATCCAGCAGCAGTATGCGTAACTGGCCAGGCCGGCACTCACGATCGAGTAGCAGGGCCAGCAACAGGCCGGGTATACCGGCCCCATTAATGACGATATCGTAATCCTGCATGGCTACTGCAGCCCGAGGCCCCTCATCAGGTTTGACTGCCGCCCGAGACGACCGGTAACCGAACGGGTAAAGAACCTTCTCAAAGGCTGAATGTGGCGCAGCGCCAGCAGGCCCTTTTGCCTGAGTATGGATACCGGCAGCAGCGGATTGATGAATAGCCGGATAAGGCCATCGGTAAACGCAACCATCAGCCGCTCATCCTGTTTGCGCCAGTCCGCGTAACCCCGCAGTACGGACAACGACCCCGGCGAGCGCCCTTCATTTCTGGCCCTGATCAGGCTTTCCACCAGCGCCGAGACGTCCCGCATGCTCAGGTTGAAGCCCTGCGCGGCCACCGGGTGAATGAAATGCGCGGCATTACCGACGAGGGCCAGGTGCTCTCGCACCACTTCACGACTTCTCACCAGTTCCAGCGGAAAACGGTATCGTTTACCCACGGTACTGATCTGCTGGATATGTCCACCCATCTGTTGTGCAATGTAGCCGGCAAACGCGTCATCATCCATTGCCATGATTCGATCGGCTTCCTCATCGATCACGGAACAGATAATTGCATAGCCCTGCTCGCTGCGTGGCAACAGCGCCAGCGCGCCGTTTTCCATGAAGCGCTCATGGGCTAGACTGCTGTCAATCCCGACGACATCCATGTTGGCAATCACGGCACTTTGGTCGTAGGTCCAGCGGGTGGTCTGGATGGAAAACAGCTCCCTGACCCGGGAGCCGGCACCATCGGCACCAATGAGCAGATCGGCATGCAGCACCAGCGGTTGTCCTTCGTGCTCAAGTTCAATACGAGCATGGCCGTCTTCAATGCTTGCGGAAAGGAGTTGTGCCGGAGCGATGACCCTGATGTTGCCCTGTTGTGAAATGGACTGGTGCAGAACCCGTCCTATCTCCCTGGCGGGCAATACGTAACCCAGGGCATCCAGACCTTCATCCCGCGCATCCATCATCACCGAGCCGAAATGGCCTTTTGCGGAAACATGAATACGTTCAATCGGCACGGCTGATGCGGACAGCCCCTGCCACAGACCCATGCCCTCCAGTGCGACGGCGGTTCCCCGGGAAAAACCCAGGTGACGCTCGTCGAAGGCTGGTTGCTGCCGGGCACTGACCGCTGTTTTTTCAACCAGTGCAACCGAGTAGCCGGCCTGTGAAAGCGCGTAGGCAAGACTGCCGCCAACGGCCCCCGCACCCACGATGACAATATCGAACTCACTGGCCATGATGCCTGCTAACCCGCCATCAGTTCTTCGATATCCTTGATTTTTTTCGGCATGGCTTTGGTCAGCACCTTGCACCCCTTATCGGTCACCTGCACGTCATCCTCGATGCGTATGCCGATATTCCACCAGCGTTCGTCCACGTCCGGGCTACCCTCGGGAATATACATTCCAGGTTCGACCGTCATCACCATGCCGGCTTCCATCTCACGCCATTCGTCACCGACCTTGTAATCGCCAACGTCGTGCACATCCATGCCCAGCCAGTGTCCCGTGCGGTGCATATACAGCTGCTTGTATTTTTCGGTTTCAATCAGGTAGTCGGCTGAACCTTTCAGGATCTTCAGTTGCGACATGCCCTCGGCCAGCACCCTGACGGCTGCATGATGCGGGTCCTGCCATTGCTTGCCCGGCTTCACCACATCGATTGCTGCCTGCTGCGCCTCCAGCACCACCTCGTATACCGCCTTCTGTTCGCCACTGAACTTGCCATTCACGGGAAAGGTCCGGGTAATATCTGCCGCGTAGCAGTTATATTCGGCACCGGCATCGATCAGCAACAGATCACCATCTCTGAGTACGTCATTGTTATCCGTGTAGTGCAGGATGCAGCCATTCTCCCCACCGCCGACAATGGACGGGTAGGCGAAACCGCAACCTGCCTTGTGGAATTCATAGTGCAGCTCGGCCTCGATCTGATATTCCATCATGCCCGGCCTGCAAATCTGCATCGCACGCTTGTGCGCCTCGATGGAAATATCCATCGCCTTTTGCATCTGCTTGATTTCATGCTTGCTCTTGAACAGGCGCATGTCATGCAGGATGTGATCCAGCGAGACAAATTCATCCGGTGTTCGTGCACCCGACCGGGCATGCTGCCGGATAATCTTCAACCAGCCGAGCAGCCGGTTATCAAACCCGGGATCACAGCCCATGGTGTAGTAAACCTTGTCACATTGCTCCAGCAGGCCCGGCAGGATGTCATCGATATCGGTAATCGGAAATGAATCGTCCGCATGGTAAATGGCCTTTGCGCCCTCCTGACCGGCCCTGCGTCCATTCCAGGTCTCCATCTCGGGATCACGTTCACGACAAAACAGCAGGTACTCGCCGTGATCCCTGCCGGGCATCAGCACCGCGACCGCCTCCGGCTCGGAAAATCCGGTCAAATAATAGAAGTCGCTATCAGGCCGATAGGGATACTCAACATCCCGGTTACGTGACCTGACCGGGGAGGCCGGCAGGATCGCAATCCCGCCCTCACCCATCATTCGCATCAATTGTTTCCGTCGCCCGGAAAATTCCTGTTTTACCGCCTTGTTCATGCTTTTTTAGTGTTTCCCCAAGGGTAATAGTTCAGTGCAGTGTGGGCGCATCCGGCCGCGGCCTGAGCGCGAGACCAATGGTCATCACGCCAACACGCACATATTCCTCGATTTCAGTAAATGCTTTTTCATTTTCCTCGTCGGAATCCACATCCACCTCCATCCGTGTGATTTCAATAAAATCCTGCATGATTTCTTTCAGTTCGGTATCGAGTGAATCAGTGTCTTGCAGCCCGCCGAGGGCAAGCCCGGCGAGAAAACCACTGCACCAGTCCACCAGTGCCTGCATACGTACGGACAACGCCTCCGCTTCATCCGGCAGCAGTAAATCAAACTGCTCGAGCGCATCCTGAAATAACTGTTCGGTCTGCAGGTACAGATGCGCCAGGGTTTCCTGGGAACTGCGAACCTGAAGATTGTTCGGGTCCTGCTCTCCGATCACTTCATGGACCCATGCTGCGGGGTCGGGCCGAACCTGGGTACAAAACCGGGCACAGAGCACGCCGTGACTTTCGGTTGCGGCCATTTCCGCCTGTAACGCGGTCAATTCACGCTGCAGCTGTGGGTAAATCTCGTTTAATTGCATGTTTTGCGGGATGTTTTCGGCGCAAGTCGATGATAATAAATGGGTGCATGTTTTATTTAGCTTGGTAAAATACCAGAAATCGCCGGCCGAAGAATGAAAATTGTTTATCAAATAGTAAAGGCCAGAGGCGCAGGATACGGAGGGAAAAATGGATAACAACAATCCGACACAGATGACCGACATCGAGTTAAAAAAGCTTGAAACTCGCGTGGAAGATTTACTCAGTACCTGTAGCAAGCTGATGAATGAAAACAAGTCACTGCGTCATCAACAGGAAACACTCGTTTCCGAACGGGCACACCTGATTGAAAAAAATGAACTGGCCCGAAGTCGCGTGGAATCAATGATTACCCGGCTGAAGTCACTGGAGTCACATTAGTGAGCGAACAAATACCCTGCACCGTCACCATACTGGACAAGGAATACCGGGTTTCCTGCGGTGAAAACGAAAAAGACGAGCTGATTGCCTCTGCGCAATACCTCGATAACAAGATGAAATCCCTGCGTGACAGTATCGGCATTGTCGGTACCGACCGACTGGCCGTCATCGCTGCATTGAACATCGCCCATGAAATGCTGCAGTCACAGGGCACAGCCAATCATCTCAATAACGACATCAAGAACCGACTGGCCGCCCTCGGTAAGAGAATCGAGGATTCGCTGGGCCACGGGGACGAACTCGACCTGTAACCACCCGCCTTCAGGCACCACCTGAATCAAGCCTCAAATCTGCCATGGTTCGCCTTACTTGCTGGAACCAGCACCAGGCCGGGGAAATTGAATTAAGATGGACAGATCCCGGGTTTTTGCTATTCTGGCTCTGTCCTCTGCGAGGTTGGTTAGTAATCAAGTATATCCCTTGAGCCGTAATCATCGACCCAGGAGACATTGCTGAGACGCTCTTGTGCATGCCCACCTCACGGCGGGAAGCCTGCGGTGAATCGCCTGTCTCCACTTGAACCTTGGTTCATGGGCGCAAAATTACGACGGCTGAGCGGAGGACCCCTTCTCACTATGAAAAAGACCGCGCCAGAAATCCGTAAAGAGATCAGACACTACCTGGGTCAACTGCCATCAGCGCAGCGTTTGCAGTTAACCAATCTCGCGATCGAAAATTTTCTTGCCACGGCGGAATACAGGCGCTGTAAATCGCTCGCGGCATTTTACCCGGTGCGACACGAACTTGATCTCAGGCCATTGATGGAACAGTGCTGGCGTGATGGCAAAAAGGTGTTCCTTCCACACCTGCTACCCAGGCCCTTCCAGAAGATGCGCTTTCTGCCTTACCAGCCGGACACCCCCATGAAGCTGAACCGGTTCCAGATTCCGGAGCCGGCATTGTCCAGCCGACATGAAATCCCGATCAGGCAGCTGGATATCGTCATCACGCCACTGCTGGCGTTTGGTCGGCATGGTGAACGGCTTGGCATGGGCGGCGGCTTTTATGACCGGACATTCGCCTTTCTCAATCGCAGCAGCTACATCAAACCCAGGCTCTGGGCAATCGCACTCGAAGCACAGTCAGTCGAACTACAGGCCAATCCATGGGATGTACCGCTGCATGGTGTCGCAACGGAACAGGAAATTTACCGGTATGCCTGAAGTCTCGGTTGTTATCACCACGCATAACCGGATTGACCTGCTGCCACGGGCGCTTGAATCTGTTCGCCGGCAAACCGTGCAGCCGCTTGAAGTCATTGTAGTGGCTGATGGCTGCAACGATGGCACAGCTGAATGGTTAACAGGTGAAGCAGATATCAGAACAATCATTCACCCCGATGCAAAGGGCATTAGTGCTGCCAGAAATGCGGGCATAGCTTCAGCACGGGGGGAATGGCTGGCCTTTCTTGACGATGATGACGCATGGTTGCCGGATAAACTGGAACGGCAACTAGCGGCCATCCGGCAGTCACCCGGATACCGGCTCTGTCATACCGATGAAATCTGGATACGACACGGCAAACAAGTCAACGCCATGAATAAACACCGCAAGCAGGGAGGCTGGATTTACCCTGACTGTCTGCCGCTGTGTGTGATTTCCCCGTCGGCCGTCATGATCCAACGTCATTTATTCGATGATGTTGGTGTTTTTGAAACCAGCCTGCCCGCCTGCGAAGATTACGACCTGTGGTTGCGCATCTGCGCAAGGGAACCCGTGCTATACATTGATCAGCCATTAATCACCAAATACGGTGGTCACCCGGACCAGTTGTCCAGAAAATACTGGGGCATGGACCGGTTTCGCATTCAGTCACTGGAGAATATGCTGTCACTGGATACGCTATCTGTCGAATACCGAAAACTCACGCTCGAGATGCTGACGGAAAAGATGCGCATTTATATCCAGGGCGCGCGCAAACGCGGCCGGCATCGTGTCGTGGAGGACTATCAGCAGCGACTGCATCAACATGAAACCCGGCTTGACCAACTGAAACCACGAAATATTGCCGCATGCTGATCATACATACCGCCCTGCACGCCGAGGCCCGCGCACTGATCGAATTCTTAGGTCTGAAGCGCCAGCATGACATCAGGCAGTTTGCCTGTTTTGCCGCTGATCGTGTCTTCCTGATTGAATCCGGTATCGGCAAAACAGATACCGCTACAGCAGTCGGCTGGGCCGGTGCATACCTGCAAACGCAACAGCCGCTATGGCTCAACGTTGGCATGGCGGGCCATGTGGATATAGAAGTCGGTTGCCTGCGACTGGCCCATCGCATCGAAGACCAGGCCAGCGGTCAGCGTTTCTACCCGCCCCAGTTATTGCACCCCGTTCCAGCCAGCGACAACCTGATCACGGTCGAGCAACCCGCTCATGAATATCCGCCTGATGCCATGGTCGACATGGAGGCCAGCGCATTCATACGCAGTGCCAGCCGATTTTCCAGTATTGAACTTGTCCAGAGCGTCAAGGTCATCTCGGACAACCTTCAGCATCCACCAAATCGCATGAAGGCAGCAGAAGTCGAAGCACTGATGTCACCGCACATGATACAAATCGACCGGATTGCCCAGCAGCTGCTGGAACTACGCGAGCTGCTAATACAAGAGAACAGGCAGGCTGATCTGCTGCTGGAACGCTGGCACTTCAGCCATTATCAACGTAACCAGCTCAAGCGACTGCTACAGAGATATCAGGCGCTGAACAGAGATGGTTCAGTCCTGGATGCTATTCCCGAAAATATCACGAACAGCAAACACCTCATCAAGTGGCTGAATGAAAGTCTTGATCAGACCACAACGCAATACTGAATCCTGCCGTGTTTACGACGCTCTACATTGAGGAAGCTGTAAAGGATCACCCGCGGGTGCTGGATATCCGAAAGCGTTTTAGCAAACGACAAATCATTGAATGCCGCCATTATGGTGAGCTGTTCAACCCGAAGCATCAGAACTTCCGTATACAGAAGCAGCAGCCTGCATTGGTCCTTGCATACAAGCATGGTGAGCGGGTACTGCCGGCACCGGCTGGATACAGCATTGGTGCGAAACAC
Organism: Gammaproteobacteria bacterium; assembly: GCA_041572715.1. Classification (GTDB taxonomy): domain Bacteria; phylum Pseudomonadota; class Gammaproteobacteria; order JAJDYQ01; family JAJDYQ01; genus JAJDYQ01. The sequence goes on along the minus strand of JBFFRZ010000038.1, from coordinate 5,911 downwards.
AATTACTACTTCTCACATATGCTGAACTGCATATACGACTGCCGCTACTGTTTCCTGCAAGGCATGTATCGATCAGCGCACACCGTGCTATTCGTTAACTACGAGGATTTTCTGCACGATATCAGGTCAGTTGCCCGCCGGCATAACGGTGAATCCGTGCATTTCTTTTCCGGCTATGATGGCGACAGCCTGGCACTGGAACCGCTTTCACAATTCGCCCGGTCTTTTGTTCCAGGCCTGTCTGATATCTCCAACGCATGGCTGGAGCTCAGGACCAAGAGCACCCAGGTCCGGCAGCTGCTGGATATGGATGTTGCACAGCAGTGCGTTACGGCGTTCAGTTTCACCCCGGAACCGATTGCCAAAGCCACTGAACACGGCACACCGAATCTTTCACAGAGAATCGAAGCCATGTGCAAACTCCAGCGTCGGGGGTGGCCGGTCGGCCTGAGGCTGGACCCGTTAATCGATTGCACCAATTTTGAAGCGCTGTATCGGGACTTACTGGAAACACTGTTTCGCTCTATCGACGGTGACAATATCCATTCCATCAGTTTTGGTCCTTTCCGCATGCCTGAAGGATTTTTCGAGCAGATGGTCAAACTCTATCCGGAAGAGCCCTTGTTTGCGCACAGTATGAGCGTGAATGAAGGCATGGTTTCATACGGTCTCCGGCGTGAACAGGAAATGCGCGAACTGCTGCACACAATGCTGCTGGATTACGTGGCTCCGGAAATCCTGTTTCCCTGCATCAACCAGTAAAACCCGTATTCGCCGATGAATGCTGTCAGCCATAAATTCTGCGTGGCACCGATGCTGGATAAAACAGACCGGCACTACCGTTATTTTGTCCGCTTGCTGACCCGGCACGCATTGCTTTATACCGAAATGATCACAACCGGCGCTATCCTCAAGGGGGACCGGGATTACCAGTTACGCTATCACCCTTCTGAACATCCGGTGGCGCTGCAACTCGGTGGCAGTGAGCCAGGGGAGATGCGTGAATGCGCACTCATTGCCCGGGACTATGGTTACGACGAGGTCAATATCAATGTCGGCTGCCCGAGTGACCGGGTACAAAGCGGCCTGTTTGGCGCATGCCTCATGGCCAGACCGGAACTGGTTGCCGAATGCGTGGCGCGCATGAATGATGCTGTCGATATACCCATCACGGTGAAAAACCGTATCGGTATAGATGACCAGGACAGCTACGAGGCACTGCATTATTTTGTCGATACCGTCAGCCAGGCGGGATGCAGCACTTTTATCATTCATGCGCGCAAGGCATGGCTGCAGGGACTGAGCCCGAAGGAAAATCGCGAAATCCCGCCGCTCAGTTATGAAACCGTTTATCGGCTCAAATCTGATTTTCCAGGGCTGGAGGTCATCATCAATGGCGGCATTACTACACTCGAACAGTCGCAGGAACACCTGAAAAAAGTCGATGGCATCATGATTGGTCGAGAAGCCTATGACAACGTGTATATGCTAAGCAGAGTCGATCAAACCATTTTTGCTGAAGATTCGCCGACAGTTTCCAGAAAAACAGCGCTCATTCGCCTGCTACCGTACATCGAAAATGAACTGCAACAGGGCACCCGACTGCACCACATTACGCGACACATACTGACTCTGTTTCAGGGAGTACCGGGTGCACGGCAATGGCGCCGTCAACTTAGCGCGCATCCACCCATGTCATTTGAGGCGCTTGAGAATCTGATTAACCAGTTGCCTGATCAGCAATAGCGCTAGCGGGAGATATCCAGTAACTCGATTTCGAAGACCAGTGTCGCATCAGGCGGGATAACGTCTCCTGCGCCGTGTGAGCCATAACCCAGTTCGGATGGGATGATCAGTTTGCGTTTTCCGCCAATACGCATGCCTTTAACGCCTTCGTCCCAGCCCTTGATAACGTAACCCACGTCCACCGGGAAAGAGAACGGGTCATCCCGATCGATGCTTGAATCAAACTTGGTGCCGTCTTCCAGCCAGCCGGTGTAATGCACCTTGACGGTGTCACCACGGCCTTCGGTCTGCATCCCGTCACCTACGACAATATCTTCGTAACGTAATCCGGAAGGTGTTTCATGCTCGGTCATTTGGCAATTGCTCAGGCTAAGAGGGTTAGAGCGCGCGCAGACTAACAGGGCGTTTTATTATTTTCCAGCATTATCTGGTTAACTTTGATTAAATCAATTTATCCTCTAATTCAGGCTATTTTTGATAAAATGCCAATCCGCTGATTGCTACCACCCCTGTGCCAATGACCGATTCCTCACAACAAGACAAAAACCGGGCATTACATGAGCTCATGGAAACTGAATTTCAGCAACTGGTTGATATCATTGAGCAAAAACAGATCATTCATGAGGACTTGAAAATCGGACAGGAAAAAGCAGCAGATTCGATCACGCAGTCAACCCGACAGTTACACCGTCATAGCCAGGAACTGGGCGCAGATACGCTCGCCGAATATTTCAATGAACTGGAAAAGAGTGCGCGTAACGGGGAGATGAGGCAAGCCAGTGAATTACTTGAGAATATTCACAGCGAGTTCGAAAAAGTCAAAGAAATTCTTTCCGGGGATTGATCTTTTTTACCAGCCACCGCGTTTGATCTGTGCCACCAGCCTTGCTACCCCAGTTTTCCAGTGTGGCATCTCGATCCCCATAGATTGTTCAGTGTGCAATACCGAGCTTTCTGGTCTCGGCGCCGGCCTGGGGAATTCTTCTGTTGATACCGGCACTACCCTGGTATTGATTTCCAGCTGACTGAAAAATTCACAGGTCAATTCATACCAGCTCGCTTCACCCTGGTTCACCAGGTGATGAATACCATACGAACCCGTCTGTATCAGCTTGACCAGCGCATCGGCCAGATCATCGGCATTGGTCGGTGAGCCCCGCTGATCATCGACTACCCTGACTTCATCACGATCCCTCAAACCATACATCGTGCGCAGGAAATTCTGTCCAGAATAGTGATACAGCCAAGCAGTCCGCACGATGTAATGTCGATTACAGGTCTTCAAGACCGCCTGCTCTCCCGCAAGCTTGCTCTTGCCGTATATCGAGAGCGGCCGGGTCTCGTCTGACTCCAGCCAGGCGCTTTTACTGCTGCCGTCGAATACATAGTCGGTGGATATATGCACCAATGGCACGTCCAGTTCATTCGCGGCCTGCGCAAGATACAACGGACCGGACTCGTTGACCTGGTAGGCCGCATCAATCTGCTCTTCTGCCAGGTCAACCTGGGTATAGGCCGCGGTATTAATAATCAGCTCGGGTTTTGCCGCCTTCAGCTGTGTATCCACCTGATGCTGGTTCGTGATATCCAGCGTAGAACGGGTGGTGATGAGCACCTCATGATCGACCAGTGACCGTTGCAGGGCCTGGCCCAGCTGCCCGTCCCCGCCCGTGAGTAAAATTTTCATGCCTGGTAGGCCGGTAGTCGTCCCTGGCGAGCAAGTTCATCCAGCGTTAATCCATTCTGGTCCCGCGCCGAGAGCACAGGCTCAGGCACAGGCCAGTCGATATTGATTTGAGGGTCATTCCAGGCGATCACCAGCTCGTGTTCCGGGTGGTAGGTGTCGGTACACTTGTAGAGAAATTCTGCAGTCTCGCTCAGCACGCAAAAACCATGGGCAAAGCCCGGTGGAATGTAGAGCTGCTGAAAATTGTCGGCCGACAGGTTTGCCCCATACCATTGGGCAAATGTCGGCGAGCCCGGCCGGACATCAACGGCCACGTCATAGACCTCGCCATGGGTCACTCTAACCAGCTTGCCCTGCTGGTTTGGATTTTGCAGATGCAGTCCTCTCAGGGTATTGCGTCCGGATAACGAATGGTTGTCCTGCACAAATGGTAAATCAATATGCCCGGCATACATGGATGCATTGTACGTTTCCAGGAAAAAACCCCGGTCGTCCCGGTAGACGTCCGGTTCAATCAGAATCACACCGGGCAGGCTGGTTTCCAGGAATTTCATCGTCACTCATTCAAACGGCGCAGCAGGTACTGGCCATAACGATTCTTATCCATGGTCAGGGCAATCGCCTCAAGCTGCTCATCGCCAATATATCCCTGTTCCCATGCTATCTCCTCGATACAGCCCACCATCAGTCCCTGACGTTCTTCCAGCGCCTGGATGAAATGAGCCGCCTGCATCAGCGACTCATTGGTTCCGGTATCCAGCCAAGCAGCTCCACGGCCCAGTCTCTCGACATGTAAATCACCACGTTCCAGGTAGGCCTGGTTTACATCGGTAATTTCGAGCTCACCTCGGGACGATGGCCTGACCTGGCTGGCAATATCCACGACATCGTTGTCATAGAAGTACAGGCCGGTAACAGCGTGATGTGAGCGCGGCCTGGCGGGTTTTTCCTCGATACTGATTGCCTTGCCATCCTCACCAAATTCAACCACACCATAACGCTGCGGGTCGCTCACCCGGTAACCAAATACGGTGGCGCCGGATGTTCTGGCCACCGCGCGACGCAACATTTCTGGCATTCCATGACCGAAGAATATGTTGTCGCCGAGCGCCAGCGCGGCATGGTCATTGTCGATAAATTCCCTGCCGATGATGAATGCCTGCGCCAGTCCTTCAGGCTCGGGCTGAACTGCGTACTGAAAATTGATGCCGATACGGGACCCATCACCCAGCAATCGCTGAAACTGGGGTTGATCATCCGGCGTGGTAATAATCAATATATCCCTGATACCCGCCAGCATGAGTGCTGATATCGGGTAGTAAATCATCGGCTTGTCATAAATCGGCATCAGCTGCTTGCTGATGCCCAGGGTGATGGGATACAGGCGGGAACCAGAACCCCCGGCCAGGATGATGCCTTTATGCGCCATTAGCCGGCTAACCCGAGCCGCTGGCGCTCATAGTTACCGCTGGTGACCGCTATACACCACTCTTGATGCTGCAGGTACCAGGCAACGGTTTTCGCGATACCGGCTGCTGCATCATATCGTGGGGCCCAGCCAAGTTCGCTGCTGATCTTGCTGGCATCAATAGCATAGCGGCGATCATGACCGGGTCGGTCATCCACAAGGGTGATGAGCTCTTCGTAAGTCTGCAGTCCACGTTGTTGCATCATTTCGTTTTCAGCCGCGGGTAAGTGCTGCTCGACCTCCTGACAAAGACGTTTGACGATATCGAGGTTGGTAAATTCATTATTGCCCCCGATGTTGTAACGCTCACCGGCCCTGCCTTGCTGTAATACCCTGAATATGCCGCTGCAGTGATCCTCAACATAGAGCCAGTCACGAATCTGCTGGCCGTCACCGTAAACTGGCAGGTCTTTAGCCTCGATCGCATTCAGTACCATTAGCGGGATCAGTTTCTCCGGGTACTGGTAGGGTCCGTAATTATTGGAGCAATTGGTAATCATCACGGGGGTACCATAAGTCTTGAACCAGGCTCGTACCAGGTGGTCTGCCGATGCCTTGGATGCTGCATAGGGAGAGTTCGGCGCATAGGCCGTGGTCTCGCTAAACAGCCCGTCTGCACCCAGTGAACCATAAACCTCATCGGTAGAAACATGGACTGCACGAAAATCCGGATTGATTGATGCCTGCTTGCGCATCAGTTCAAGCAGGACGTACACACCAATGATGTTTGATTGCATGAAAGGCATGGCATCATCAATTGAGCGGTCAACATGGGTTTCTGCGGCCATATTGACGAGATATGACGGCTGCGACTGTTCAAAGACCCGGCCCATTTCCGCATGATCGGCAATATCAACCTGTTCCAGCCTCACCCGGCCGGAAGACATCAGGTCTTCAATACTGGCGACATTGCCCGCATAGGTCAGTTTATCGACAACGACAATCTGCAGGCTTGTGTGCTGATGCACATAGCGAACCAGATTTGAACCGATGAAGCCGGCGCCACCGGT
>JBFFRZ010000037.1:0-13930 GCA_041572715.1 Gammaproteobacteria bacterium | reverse complement strand
GGCAGTGCTCGCGCCCGTTCAGTAGCGTTATTGGCAATCCTTGATCATTTAGACGTCCTATCTGATGAAGATAAAGATAAACTACGGGTTTATATCTCTCCACCGATAATAAACTCAAGAGGCCTGATCGTAGGAGATATTCGACCTGCCGCGTCATGGTTGTGATACCTGCAGCTTCCCGGTGCGGGTATCACAATAGCTTCAGACTTGATCATGGGCGCCCGTTTAACAACCGCCCCTACTCGTCCATAAAAATCCCTGATGAGCTTCGTGGGTTGCTTAAAACAAACTTATGGCTGACCTGAAGTGATGCAGCAAAAGTCGGTCTAGGGTCTCGTTTTGCAGACCGGACACCCCGGGTCTCTGCTGACGCTGGCGGAACGCCATTCCATGTGCTGCGCGTCGAACAGGTGCAGTTTTCCTAGCAGCGGCTTGGTCTGTCCCAACAAAATGAGCATGGCGTGCATCGCCTGCATGCTGCCGATGATGCCGACCAATGGAGATACCACCCCTTCTTCTGCACAGGTCGGCGCATGATCCTGCTCAAGCTGATACAGGCACTGGTAACAAGGGCTGGCTTCATGCTCCGGCAAATAGGACGCCAACTGCCCTTCCATGCGTATCGCCGCACCGGAAACCAACGGCACCCCTTTGGCCATGCAGGCGCGGTTGACCGCATACCGCGTAGGAAAATTATCACTGCAATCCAGCACCACGTCCGCCTGTGCTATGCGGGCGAGCAACTCATCTTCGTCCAGTTCCCAGTCAATAGCGGTAATCTTAAGATCGGGATTCACCGAGTGCAGGTTATTGCTGGCAGAATGTGCCTTGAGTTCACCAATATCGGCATGGCGATGAATAATCTGTCTTTGCAGGTTGGATGATTCCACCCGATCGTAATCTGATATCACCAGATGCCCAACACCTGCAGAAGCCAGGTAAAGTGCCGCAGGCGAACCAAGCCCACCCATACCGATAATCAACGCTGTCGAGGCCAGCAGGCGTTCCTGCCCGTCGACACCAACCTGGGGAAGTTTGATTTGCCGGCTGTATAACTGCAGTTGATCCTGATTCATTTTTTATAACCACCATTACCTGAACACTTACTTGGGCAACTCGTGCATGCACATATTGATACAAGCTACCGGAACAAGCAATTCAAACGCTTGTGACACATATAACCTTATGATTGATGGATGTAACCCGGCCATGACATACATCTGCCACACAGAATGGGCATGGACAAAGGAAGTGATTCCAATACAAAGTCAATATACTCGGTCAAACCATCGATTTGATGTGCAACTATAATTCGTTCGTGAGCAGTTTTGACAGACAACCTCAAATTATCAGCAGCGCTGTCAAGCAAATGAAATTACTAAAAACAACAGGTTACATGTACCCCACACCAGTGATTTTCCCCTGCTGGCTACCGGTTTATTTTCTACCCGATTGATAATTATCAAATCAACTGGAATAACGCGTTTTTTCAAGCTATTTTTCATGACAGAGTTCACAGACCTACTTTCAGGAATACCGCCGTTTCACCGCACCCCATCATCCTGAGGACAGGAGGCAATATGAGAGCGCTTTCCGGTACTACCCCGCGCGATGACCCGAACTGGAGGGACCCGTCCCAATGTGAGACGCAGGCGTTCTGTGATCGCGATGTGAAAATAATACGCTGCTGTGAAAAAGGGCGGTGCCGCCACAGAAAGTTTTACAACAACATGGTCATTTGTGATCACCCGTTCAATGAAAAACAGGATTAAATCCAACTGTTTCGATCACCACCACTCAACGCTTGCGCCCGATGGCCTGATTTCGCCAGATAACAATTTTCGCAAAAATTCGGCAGGGTTCTCAAGTCCGATGTAATGCTTGTACGCCTTTACGCCAAAGGCATTCGGATCAAGCTGATAGTAGATCGGAGACATTTCACCGATATCACTGAATCCTGGTACGTCGTAGCGTTGCAGGATCGAAGCGCGCAGCGCTTCATCCATTGTTGCCAGCTGTGTGACATAGGCCAGGTATTCATGAACCAGTAATGAATCATGATGATAACTGAAATTCTGCTCGGCAACCGCATGGGCAAACTCATGCACAGAAAAGCTGATGTACATTTCCTCACTCATCGGCATACCGAATGGTTGACGCTTACCCATAAGATGCCTCAAGCCGTCGTAAGACAATATATCTACCCGATGCGCATGCGCGTCAAAAAGTCCAAAATAGCCAACATGATTCGGCATTTCGACATCATGCAGACCGACGGTGATCGGCCGCTTGATATCTATACCATGTTTGTAAAAAAAAGCTTGGGTCTTCCCCAGCGCGTAGCAAACCAGGTCATAGTCTCGGTGCAGGCCGAATACATCATCGACTGGAAAGACGAGACAGTCACCTTCAACAGCGGCGCTGGCCTGCCCACTACTGCAGAGCAATACCACCACGAATATGTATCGAATAAGACGCATTAAGAGCTAATCAAGTTTGTTTGTGCCCAGTGCCAGTTTACGTTCAGTATAGCTTCGTAAGCCGATCGCCAATGAGGTTATATGGAGAATAAGCCAATACTAGCTATCCCCAGCCTCGATTTTCTTTCTGGACTTCAGCAACTGCTTCTGCCGGATCGATTCCATATCCAGATGATAAATATCCTGCGGAAACAGGAACTCGGCAACCCCAGAATCAAACAGCCGTTTCACTTCATACTCATCATGCGCGATATCGCGCTGGAACCGGTAATTGAGGTAAGTCTGGTTGGTATGGATGATAAACTCCACTCGCATTCCTCCAAGCCGGGCGAAGAACTTCAGCATCGGAGTCAGGCTGCTGCTTCCCGTCGAGGCCGCATGATAGAAACCGCCCGTAAGCGTATCACTGATGTCCTCCAGTACCATGATCGAATCCGCCTTGACCGCCGCCCGGGTCAGATGGCGCACGAAACGTTTAACATCGGCAACACTATCCAGGACCGCCATCAGGCCCAGTTCATCGTCCACTGCGACAGCAGGATTTTTCTCATTTTTTCTGAGCAGCTTGAGTATCTTTGCTGCAGCATCCTTTTTACGGACCGTAACGTAGACAGGGATATCCCTGCCCTTCGACTTGAACAGCCGACGCTTGATCAATGTGAGCTTTTCGCGCTCATTCGGTATGATTCTCGCCGCCTCTGCTTCGTTTTCTATTACGGTCACCTGCGTACAGCAAAAGTCTTCTTTATCATGCTGGCTGTATAAATAAGTGGTCTTGAGTTCCCCGATTTTTAAATCAGGACTCCATACGTAACGGTTTAGAAAATCCAGAAAAGCGGAAAACTTGTTCTCTATATCAGATTCACGTTCACGCTGATCGATTGAACCCGCCAACCCCATCAACACCAGCTTGCGCTTTGCCTCGAACCTTGCTTTCTTGTGATATGCCGGGTTAAACACGACCAGTAACAGGTCAATCGGGTTATGCGTCGCCTCGATTTCATTACTGATTTCAATACTTGACTGGTAATCCGCAAGCACCTTGTTTTTCAGGTGGCCGATCACCTCGTCCGCACTGAATGCATATTCACGTATCCGGTTTTTGACCTCCGACAAATCACCCCGTATGCCATACAGGTTCGCCAGCAATGCATAGGCCCTGTTTGCCCGGCGCTCGGATGCCTCCCGGTTGGCCACCAGCTTCGGAATATCATTGAAAGTGTCTACCTGCAGCAGGTCGAATATCTGCGCCCTCACCGAACGGTACTTGGTAATCACGGAGGGATCAGAATGAAAGGTCTGCGCCCATGTTCGTGCACGCCGGCTGATATTACCCCGAAAATTCAGCTCCTCCTCTACTGCAAAAGGACCATCCTGCTTCATGGCAATGAAAATCGACTTGTCGTCAACAATACTCATGGTCTAACTCTGATCAACCTCCATAGACTGGATCGTGAAACTCGGGAAAAGCAAAGATTATTGCCATACCTGAAATCAATGGTGCGCCTGAATAACGGCCTGCATTAATGCGATTACATCATGATTCCAGGTGGCTCAATAGCATTATCCGTTGGGGTGCACACCTTGACCGGGTTTGAGCCGAAAACTGGTTGTGGCCTCTAGTCGCGCCATAATTGCGCGTTTTCGCACCTATACCGTGCATCAAGCAACTTACCAAACCCGGATTGTATTATTTTTATCAAGCAATCAACAGGTTAGTATTACCCTAAAACATGGTGTCATTCTTGCACAGCTGATACAGTCACATCACCTGAATCAAGGAGATTCAACCATGTCTGAGAATATTCTGATTTCACCAAGCCAGCTTGAGCAAATGGCCAGCTCTTTACCAACTGTAATTATCGATACCCGCTCACCCGATGCATACGCGGCGGGTCACATCCCGGGAGCGGTCAATCTGCATGACATCTTTACCTACCTGGCGACATCCTCAAAAGAAGGTATGGAGGAACTACGTAACAAATTTGCAGAAGAATTCGGTGCGGCAGGTTTGTCGGGCGAAGAAGTCGCCGTACTTTACGAAGAATCCATGGACACTGGTTTCGGCCAGTCCTGTCGAGGCTACTTTCTTTTACAGTTTCTCGGATACCCCAAGGCTGCTGTACTGCATGGTGGCTACAAGGCATGGGTTGCCGAAGACCTTCCAACCACAACTGAAGTATCGACACCGGAGCCAAAAACATTTGAAGTTGATGCATCCGCTGCGAGCATCATGCTGACACAGGAAGACATGCTCGAATCGCTGGGACATGATGAAATTGTCAAACTCGATGTACGTGATGTTGATGAGTGGGTGGGCACCAGTTCCTCACCATATGGTATCGACTTCTGCCCACGCAAGGGGCGCATACCGGGTGCGGTATGGCTTGAATGGTATCGCATGATGAAGCCGGGTGAAGAAGTTCCTGTCTTCAAGTCAAAAGAGGAAATACAGGCCGAATGTGAAACCGTTGGCATTACGCCTGAAACGCCAGTATACCTTTATTGCTTTAAAGGGGCCCGCGCATCGAACACATTTATTGCGCTCAAGGAAGCAGGCGTCAAGGATGTACGCATGTATTTCGGCTCCTGGAATGAATGGTCTCGTAACCCTGACCTGCCAATCGAACCCGGCCATCAGAGCTGGTAACCCCCGCACGTAAAATTCGATCGATAAGAAAACCGCGATACTTCATTCGATCAGCCCGTAAATAATAGCGATTCCACGCCCGCATTCAGTCCCGGGCGTGGAATATTGCAAGCTTCAGCAGGGCTGAAGCTGTACATGATCATTGACATGAACCACATCGATCCCGCATATATGACCTGTCGGGATCAGACTCCACCTCTAGACAGTCACGCGCAACCCGGACGGTAATACATCCAGTTAATCTTGTGAGATAATCTGCAGCCGTTATATGTTGTCGTAATGCAAGCTACATTACCCAATACCCTGAACATTAGCGTATTAGCAGGTTTCAGACTCACCCTATGAACACAATCCATCAACTTTCAAGACTGTTACTGCTGCCGGCACTCATCGCATTGCCGATAGTGTTTAACCTGGCCTGCGCAACCGAAGAGCAGGTTCTTCTGAAACCCAGCATCAGCGCCGATGTGGTCAAGAGCAAGCTCGAGGAAATAGAGGCATCGACAAGCCTTGATGCCCCAACCAAGGAAACCGTGACCGAGTTGTATCGAAGGGCACTGACCAACCTGGAGAAGACCCGAGCATACGAAGCTGACGCAAAAACCTTTTCTAATGCGGGTAAAAATGCGCCCGAAGAAATTTCCAGGCTACGTAGCACCCTCAAGCGAAATGAAAAAATACCGCCGGAAAAATCCATACGGATTTCGGAAAAAGCGACATTACTGGATGTCGAGGAAACGTTACAAAAGCACAAAGCTGAATTTACTGCAGCCGAATCGCAACTGTCAGACCTGAACAAGCGCATTGATTCACAGGTCAAACGGCCAACCGCAGCCCGGGAAAGACTGCTCACCGCCAAGCGTCAGCAGGATGAAATGATTGCTGAATATAGAGCACCCATCCCGACCGGCGAACTTGAGGCTGTTACTAAAGCCAGGAAGATAGCCTTGGAGACGCAGCTATTTGCCCTCAGTGCAGAAATTAGCATGCTGAACAGTGAATTACTTAGCCATCAGGCACGGGTGCAGATACTTGAAGCACAGCGCGATCTCGCCGAATACAATTTACGCAAAAGCGAGGCACATGTACGTCAGCTTGAGAGCATATTAGGTACAAAGCGTCTTGCAGAGGCAGAGCTGGTACAGCAGAAAGCCGCATCCATCGAGGAAGAATACAAGGATAAACATCCACTCTTGAGACAGCTTGCGCAACAAAATGTCGCGTTGGGTGAGACTCTGACAACCATGGCTCTCAAGCTCGAGCAGGTTCTTGCGCAGGACGACAAGGCGCGTTCGAACGCAAAACGTATTGAGGAGGAGCTCAGCACAACCAGGCAAAAACTCGAAATCGCCGGATTGAACCAGGTGCTGGGCCGTGTGCTGATAGAGCAGCGTCGCGCATTGCCGAACCTGGCGGCCATGCAAAGACAAGCGGCCCAGCGTGAACAGCTGATCGCCAACTCCGGCTTACAGCAGATTCAGTATACCGAGGAACGCCGTCAAATGCGTGACACCGAGGCTTATATTGCGGATGTAACAAAAGACCTCGGTCAGGAGGTGGTTACCAATATCCGTGATGAACTGTTACAGCTCGTCAAAAATCGCAGGGAACTGCTGGACAAGGCCATTGCCACCGAAGCGTCCTACTTGCGCGCACTGGGAGAACTGGACCTCGCCCAGCGACAATTCATGGGGATCATATCAACCTACGATGATTATCTTGGCAAACGTCTGCTCTGGGTTCGCAGCACAGAACCAGTAAATATCTCGATGTTTTCAAATCTGCCACAGGAGATCTACCGATTGCTGTCTCCGCATAGCTGGCTAAAGGCCGCAGACATACTGGTCAAGCACCTGGCCAGTAATCCACTGTTCATCTTATTGTCTCTGCTACTCATCATTCTCAGCTTTATGCGAAGACGCTTCCAGCGGTTAATTGTAACTAGCGGAAACAAGGTTGGTCGGGTACGGACCGATCGCTTTGGCTACACCATAGAAACATTGTTCTGGACTCTGCTCTCGTCGGCACCTATACCTTTGCTGCTGCTGACTACTGGCTTCCTATTGTCTTCGGCACCGGAAAGCACTGAATTTGCCAAGGCAACTGCCAGGGCATTAACCAGGATATCGCCAGACATGCTGATACTGCTCTTTTTCCTGGATACCACCTTAGTGGGAGGCCTGCTGCTAAAGCATTTTCGCTGGCCCACAAACGTGGTAAACAAATTACGTAGTGAATACAAGTTACTCATATTGCTATTCCTGCCTCTGGCCTTCGTCGCAATACACAGCATCAGCCTCGACACGTTGCTCAAGGTCAGTTCTGGTGGCGGACTCGGTTTAATCACTGTAGTTGCTGCGATCGGATCTATTGCACTTTTCATCTATCGCATGTTTACTCCCAATGGCGGTGTGCTCGCCGAATACCTGGCGTATCGTTCTGAACGACTACTGAATCGCTTTCGCAAACTATGGGTAGGCCTGTTGGTTACAGCAGTTATTGGGCTGATCGTACTGGTACTTATTGGCTATTTGTATACAGGCGCCACTTTGACCCGTGATTTGATCAATACCATCTGGCTAATCAACCTGCTGATACTGGCTCATGCCCTGGCAATACGCTGGCTCATCATCATCAGCCGCCGACTTGCTTACCAGGCAGCGATAGAACGTCGAGATGAAGCACGGGCTGCACGAGAGGCTGCTGCCACCAGGGAGCAGGACTCACACTCCACTTCCATGGAAGATTCGATTGAAATCGAGGAACCGGTGGTAGATTTGAAAGTACTTGATTCAGAAAGCCGTAAGCTGGTCAACACAGCCCTGTTGTTTGCCGGCATAGTCGGTCTGTGGCTTATCTGGGCACCGGTACTGCCCGCATTCGGCATTCTGGACGATATTGCGCTGTGGAACCGAACTGCGATGGTCGATGGCGTAGAAACCTTGTCACCCGTCACCTTGGCAGACCTCGCACTGGCACTGATCATCGGTATCATCACCGCGGTGGCAGCCAAGGGCTTGCCCGCCTTTCTGGAATTTATCCTGCTGGAACGCCTCTCCATGACTGCGGGCGGCCGCTACACAGCGACTACCCTGCTGCGTTATGTCATCGTCGGCATCGGAGTCGTTATATTTTTCAATATACTGGGTGGTAGCTGGTCGCAGATACAATGGCTGGTTGCCGCGCTCGGCGTCGGTATCGGTTTTGGCTTGCAGGAGATCGTCGCCAACTTTATCAGCGGACTCATAATCCTGTTCGAAAGACCTATACGGGTCGGCGATACCGTGACCGTCGGTGAAACCAGTGGCGTGGTGAGCCGTATACAGATCCGCGCAACCACGATCACCAACTGGGACAGGCAGGAATTGCTGGTGCCCAACAAGGAATTTATTACCAATCAGTTACTGAACTGGTCGTTATCCGACCCGATTATCAGGATCAAGGTTTCCGTTGGCATTGCTTATGGCAGTGATGTATCAAAAGCCATGATATTGATGAAAGAAGCCGCGGATGAAAATAAAAATGTGCTGAAAGATCCTGCCTCTTCCGTAACATTTGAAAGCTTCGGCGACAATGCACTTGGTCTGTTTCTAGTGGCCTTTCTGCCTTCCATCGAAAATCGCATACGCACTATCACGGAACTGCACCAGGCCATCAATGACAAGTTCAATGATGCGGGTATCGTGATTTCCTTTCCGCAGCGTGACGTACATCTCGATACCAGTAATCCGCTCGACATACGCATTCACCAGGCAGAACCCTGAAATACATATTTTGATAAACGAATACCTGGCACCAAAACCCGAATGAGTAAAATTAGGCTATTATCCAATGAGGTGTTCACTACCCCGCGACCCTAAACCAGCTACGTTCAGGAACATGCTGCCCTGACCGATCAGCATAGAGCATAAAAATCATGGCAAAAATAGAAGAAAACCATACGTTCATTCATTCAGCGGTTGAAGCCTCGATCCGAATCGGCCTGATCGTTCTGCTGGTGTACATGTGTTTCGATATCGCGTCCCCGTTCATTGTGCCTATCCTTTGGGGCATTATCATCGCAATCGGCAGTTATCCCACATTTTGCTGGCTAAAAGCCAAAACGGGTCTTAGCGATGGTTGGGCATCTACGGTCTTTACCCTGCTCATGCTGATATCACTGATCACGCCCACCCTGTTGCTTTCCGAGGCCCTGCTTGAGAATGCGCAGAGCCTGTCTACTGATCTGAAAGACGGGACCCTTGACATACCGGCACCGCCTGAAGGCTTGGCAGACTGGCCGTTGATCGGCCCAAAACTTGACGATGTCTGGAGCGAAGCAGCAAAAAATCCAAAAGAAACCCTGGGCAAATACGAGACCCAGGTCAAAGCCATTGCAAACTGGATCGTCAAGGCCGCTGCAAGCGCCGGCCTGAGCATCCTTATATTTGTTTTCTCTATTATTCTGGCGGGTGTATTTCTCGCCAATGCCAAAGGCGGTCGGCAAACAGCCATTAATATACTGTCACGCCTGGTCGGGAAGAATGGCGAGGTCCTTACCGACCTGTCTTACCATACAGTTACCAGCGTGGTGCGCGGCATTCTCGGCATCGCCCTGATTCAGACCTTACTGGCAGGGATCGGATTCCTTGCCATGGGCATCCCAGGCGCCGGGGTGCTGGCCCTTGTCTGCCTGGTGCTCGCGATCGTACAGATTGATATCCTGATTATCCTGATACCGCTGTCAATCTATGCATTTTCATCTGCAGGCACAGGCGCCGCTATTGCTTTCCTGATCTGGAATATCGCTGTTGGACTAATGAATAATGTATTGAAACCGATACTGCTGGCGAGGGGTGTCGAAGCGCCTATGGCAGTTATCTTTATTGGCGCAATCGGCGGCATGATTGCCTACGGCATTATCGGCCTATTCGTCGGAGCCGTGGTTTTTGTACTGGGTTACACGCTATTCATCGAATGGCTTAACGGGGAAACATTCAAAACGTCCGCACAGGACCCGGTCAATCAGGACGCTTAACCTAATGCCGGAACACAAGGAAGCCTACCAGCAACAAAGCATGATGGACCAACTCTGTATGTAATGGGTAAACCATTCCAAGGACATTCAGTCAGCATTATGAACCAGGTTTGTGCCAACCATCCCAAACGCTCCGAGGCAATATCGACCGGTACCCCGAGATGAGCAAAAAGCATCAAAGCAGCCATCGAACCAGAAAGTTTATACGAGAGGTTTTAACCTATACCCCGATAATCAAGATGACGCTATTGCTGGTTATTTTCTGGCTGCTGTTCTCAGCCGGTATCTATCTGGGTGAAACTGGCGTCGAGGGCACTAAGATCACCTCATATGGGAGAGCGCTGTACTGGGGAGTTGCCGCTTTTTCCACTGCCGGCATCGCCGATATGCCATTGAGCGGCATATCGGAATTCCTGGGTGCAATCTGGATCGTGCTGGGTTCTGTACTATTCTTTGGCGCAATCGTTGCCACGGTAACCGCCTACTTCATGCGCCCTTTACAACGGCCTTCAAAACAGATTGTTGATACGATTGAGTACAACCTGGAACAGCTCGATGATCTTTCGATTGAAGAGCTTGAATTACTAAAGAAAACCACGGATTCCCTGATCAAGCATTGCGAGCATATGAAAGCCAAGCACGACGCGGGGTAGACTAACGACAGCTAGCCGAATCGTGACACCAGGGCTCGCTTACCCGAAAGATATTGAACGTTTCACATCTGATTTTTGTGCACAAGCATGTAAATTGTCCAAATAATACGCAGCCAAATTTAACCTATGTCAAGTATTGCTAACAACATAGCCCACCTTTAACCAGGATAGTATGTTGTCACCCGTTGAGTGCCTTGAAATATCAGGAAATGCCTCCATTTAGGGGCGCATTAGCAATCACCCATAACTTCATCCTGCAGAAACATGTTTCGTCCATTAAAAAACCAGTTTTACCACTGTATGGTTCTTTCACAGGACGGCCGCTTTATTGAGTCGATTTCATGCTAAGGATTAGCTTGCCGTTACTGGCCTGCCTGATGCTGGCCCCATCCCTGGTGTTTGCGAATTCAACAGAACCGGACCCGGTTCGTGCAGAACTGCTGAAACGCCAGACAACCCTGCAAAAAGACAACTCACTATCTGTTGATGGTTCGAGGCTATATGCGGCGGACTTCTTATTCCATTTGTATGAACTCAATAATTACAACTTATTGTGGAACAAGGAAAATACAAAAGCGCTTATCGCATCGATACAGAACATCACGGGAGATGGGCTGACACCGCATGATTATCTGCCGGAAGACCTGGCTGAAAAAATCAAGACCATGGAGAAAAGTACACCGCCAGTAAACAAACAAATCGATCTCGACCTGTTACTTTCGGAATCTTTTGTACGCGCAGTATATAACCTGCTGATCGGCAAGGTCGATCCTGAAACACTGGATCCCGATTTCAATTTTAGTCGTTCACTGGATCGAGATGGAAAGGCGCCATTACTTCTGGAGAAGATCAGCAATAGTGAAATTGAACAGGCCTTTGACTGGGCGAGACCAAAGTTTCCGCATTACCAATGGTTAAAGAACGGGCTGGAAAAATATCGAACCATTCAGACGACTGGCGGCTGGCAACCAGTACCAGAAGGTGCAACACTCAAACCCGGGCAATCTGATGCCAGGGTAAGTCTGTTGCGAAACCGGCTCATCATCACTGGTGACTACACAGGAAACCAATCCGACCGGGATCTTTTTGATACAGACCTCACCAGTGCCGTTGAACATTTTCAGCAACGTCATGGACTGGAAGTGGATGGCATGGTGGGAAAAAACACGCTCGCCGCACTGAATAAGCCGGTCGAACAACGGATAGATCAGATTCGAGTCGCCCTTGAGCGACAGCGATGGTATTCGCATGAAGCCACCGACGAATTCATCGTGGTCGACATCGCAGGATTCAAGGTCTACTGGTTCAAGGACGGGAAAATCATCTGGGATGAATCGGTACAGGTTGGAAAGAAATTCACACATACACCGGTCTTCAAAGACAGGATCCGCTACCTTGAGTTCAATCCCACATGGACCATTCCTCCCGGAATCCTGAAAAGGATTATTCTTCCGAACTTGAAGAAAGATCCCGGCTACCTGGATAAAAAGGGCTATCTGCTATTACAGCAGGATGGTACGCCAGTCGACCCAAAGAGCATTGACTGGTCCTCGATGAGCCATATTCCTTACATAGTAAGACAGCCCGCCGGTGAAGATAATGCATTGGGTCTGGTCAAATTCATGTTCCCAAACAAACATTTAGTCTACCTGCATGACACCAACCACAAGGAATTATTTGACCGGACACAACGGACTTTCAGTTCCGGCTGTGTGCGGGTCAATAACGCCCTGGAACTTGCGGAAAAGTTTCTTGCCCGACAGCAAGGCTGGGATCGTCAACGTATAGACTCGGTACTTGCTTCCGGAGAAACCACCCGCGTCAATCTTGAACAACCGATACGCATTATCATCGCCTACAACACCGTATCAGCGCACGGGGAAAAAATTCATTTCAAGTCTGATATTTACAATCGTGATCCAGCAGTTCTGAAAAAATTAAACGGCGGTTTCAGGCTGAGAAAAAGGGACCAATCACCAATATCATTTGTTATATACTATCAAGCACCGCATACTCGGAAATGCGATAACCAATTTATATTTGAACAGAACCATGATACATACTGCAAAGAATCTTACAGACATCCACCATGGACGACGCACATTTCTTCGTGGATGCGCCGGCCTGTTGGCAACAGTCGCCAGCACACCACTGTTGTCCGCTACCACCACACCCGAAAGAAAGCTGTCATTCCACAGCCTGCATACAGGGGAATCCCTGAAAGCAACATACTGGGCAGAAGGTGACTATATCAACTCTGAACTGGAAGCAATCAATCACGTATTACGGGATCACCGTACCGATGAGATATACACGATGGACAAGGACCTGTTAGACCAACTATTCTTGTTACAGCATTCCATGGTCAGCAAAAAGCCATTTCATGTTATTTCCGGTTACCGGTCTCCCAAGACAAACCAGAAACTGCACTCAAAAAGTTCCGGCGTTGCCAAGAGAAGCCTGCATATGCAAGGCAAGGCGATTGATATCCGCCTTCCGGGCACGCAACTGTCTGAGTTAAGAAATGCGGCAAAAAAATTAAAGCTGGGCGGTGTTGGATACTACCAGAAGTCTGACTTCATCCATGTCGATACCGGGCGTGTTCGCTACTGGTAGCACGGGGCACTGAAACGGGCACATCTACACTTCAGGTAGACTGACATTACACACAGCCTGAACGATACACATCCCGTTCTACCCATAGCCGCATGTCTCTGCATGCAGGTGCCCGATATCCAGGCCCCGGGACCGCACCATATAAACCTGCTACGTCGCATAATTCAGTTGTGAACACGGCTTATTTCAGATTTTACGAAGAACTAAATGATTTCCTGCCAAGCGAAAAAAGGAAGCAGACCCTGCAATACCACTTCGATGGCAATCCGGGAATCAAGGATCCGATCGAAGCACTGGGGATACCGCATACCGATGTAGAACTGATCATCGTTGGCGGTAATTCCGTGGGATTTGATTACCAGCTGCAGGACCAGGACCGCGTGGCGGTTTACCCGGTGTTTGAAAGTTTTGATATCACCCCACTGATCCGGCTACGGGAGGAGCCTCTCAGAAAATGCGCCTTCATCCTGGATGTCAATCTCGGGAAACTGGCAAAGTCACTCAGATTACTAGG
>JBFFRZ010000036.1:0-14047 GCA_041572715.1 Gammaproteobacteria bacterium | reverse complement strand
TGAAGTCTACTTCAGTGAAGTCAGCCCGCGTCCACATGACACAGGCATGGTCACCATGGTCAGCCAGTGGCAGAATGAATTTGAACTGCATGCGCGCGCCATACTCGGGCTCCCGGTTGACACATCATTGCGCAGCCCCGGCGCCAGTGCGGTCATCTATGGACAGCACGATGCCACAGGCATTGCATTTGAAAACGTCGAGCAGGCACTACAGATACCTCAAACCGACCTGCGGTTGTTTGGCAAACCGGAAGCCTTTACCCGCCGCCGCATGGGTGTGGCGCTGGCCTATGGAAATACTGTAGAGGGATGCCGTTCTCGGGCGAAAGAAGCGGCTGCGAAAGTCAGGCCGGTAACAGGTTGAAACGGTCCATCAACAGGTAGGTACCCATACCAAGGCTGCTCAGAATCAGGCCAATACTCCAAAGCACCAACCACTGCTGTTTTCCTTTCCGGCCGAGCCATATCAACACAGCACCAATAAACAATGACAATACAGCCGTAAATATCAGCATGTCATCACTGGCATGACGGGCTAACTGTTCAGCAGGGATGTCTTGACGATATCGCATAACTATAGCTAAGAATGCTCATATACCACCACCCTGTTGCGTCCACTCTCCTTGCCTTTGTATAGCGCTTCATCTGACTGACGAAACAGTTCGTCTGCCTGCATGTTTTGCTGTAAATCGAGTTTACTGGCACCGAGCGTAATTGTGACCACGCCATATGGGCTCTCCTTATGCTCGATGTTCAGCCCCAACACGGCATGACGCATGGTTTCAGCCAGTTGCCTCGCCTGTTCCAGCGGCGTATCCGGCAGGATGACGGCAAACTCCTCGCCACCATAGCGGGCAACCATATCACCCGGCCTGCGCAGACACGACTGAATGATCCCAGCCACATTGACCAGGCACTTGTCACCATCATGATGGCCATACAGATCATTAAAACTTTTAAAGAAATCCAGATCGACTATAAACAATGTCAGGTCTGTACCATGCCTTTTTGCCAGACGGATTTCCTTTTCCAAAGCAAAATCAAAGGCCCGGCGATTGGGTACGCCGGTCAGGTGATCACGCCGGGCCTGGTCGAGCAGGGTTTGTGTCAGTATTTCTGTGTCTCTTGCATAAAGCCAGGCAATCCAGGTACATACAGACATCACAAAAACAATGACGACACCCTGCATCACTTCCAGAAGCTTCGGCTCCAGCTCACTGCCCGGGAACTCGTAATTATTCAGTCTCATGCCAACGAATACACAGACTACCAGCATCATAGCAAGTGAATAGGCAAGACCCGCGGTTCTACCCAGCAGAAAGATAGCCGCCACGGAAAGCATGATATTCATGATCAGCACCGGGGAATCTGTTCCGCCCGCCACGTAAGACCGAATAATAACCAGTATCGCTATCGTAGCTATCATGACATGGGCGACCAGCCTGACCCTGATCCGAAACCAGGACAGGGCCATACTCGACAAAAACACCGCATATGCCCCAACAATTGGCAAAAGCCCCTGGGAGTGCATGGGCGCCAGCACCAGGCGCATGCTGATTAACACGGTATAGGCAATCATCAGAAACAGCGAGGCCCTGAACAGCAGTTTTGCCAGGGTTTTATCATCGTCGCCGTCCGACGTTTTCACTACGGTTGCTTCAGACATTATGTTTTTTACTATCGGCTTCGATCCTGATATCCGGTATCTTGGTAAACGAGATTCTCATCGGGGCAGTATCAGCTGCCTCCTGCATCGTCGCAGTATAAATGCTCTGCGGCCCGAACTTCATGTTTATCTGATCCATCAGCTTACCCAGTTCCTGACGGCGGCGATCTTCCGGAAATAGCGGCAGGCTCATGGCCGATTCCGGAACCAGCTTGCTCAACGTAACGGCGACACTTAACGGCGCAACATAAGTCGGACGCTGCTTCCACAGTCCGTCAAAAATCTTCAGCAGACTTGCGGTATCCTGGCAAGGCTCCATCACCCGCCTGTCATGCCAGCTGTCCTTGCCGGGATAGCGCAATGCGATACTGATTTCACCCGTATAATAACCCAGCTTGCGCAGGCGGGCCGCCGACTTGTGAATCAGCTTAACCATTACCGAACGTGCGCCCTGCTGGGTACGGTATTCCGGCGACAGCACGTGCGAGTGCCCCACCGTTCGCCGTTTACTGTCATGCTCCGGCAAATCATGGCCGCGAAGCGCATACCACCACCATTCACCGGCTATACCACCCCAGACCTTTCTCAAACGCTCGCTGGACAATGCATACAGTTGTTCAACCGTTTCAATGCCCTGTTGATTCAGTCGGGATAACATTCCGCGACCTATGCCGGTCAGGTCGCCCAGTTCCAGGCTATAAAGAATTTCCGGCATATCCTCATGCGTGATCATGGACAACCCATCAGGTTTTTGCAGATTGCTCGCTGTCTTGGCCAGAAAACGGTTACTGGCAATACCGACCGAGCTTTTCAGCTGGTTGCCCACTTGCTCCTGAATGGCCTGCTTGGCACGTCTGGCTAGCAAGATAGCCTGCTCCGGTTCGCACTGCGAGCCACTCAAATGGCAGGCCATCTCATCAATCGAGTAAACCTTGTGCACCGGTAAAACAGAGTTCACTGCACTGACAATCTGATTGTGTATTTCTATATATTCTGCAGGCCGTGCCTGTACCAGCCGGATTCCCGGACAAAGCGACTTTGCATCACTGATCCGGGTACCTGTCCGGATACCCATGGATTTGGCTTCATAACTGGCCGCGATACAACAACTGCTATCAGCCAGCACCGGTACCACACCAACCGCACAACCGCGCAGCTCGGGCCGCAACTGCTGTTCTACCGATGCAAAGAATGCATTCATATCCAGAAACAACCACTTGAGTGCTGTATCCTGGGCCGGCTGTGTACGTGTTTTAGGCTTCTTCATGGGGGATTCCTGATGACCCATATCATACCGTTTCATCGCCGCCAGTTAACCTTTGTCACGCATGGGCAAATATTATCTGGCAGCGTCAAGCACGACTGGTTTAGAATTTGTCCGATACAATGAATGAAAACTCCGCGTGAAACTCGAAAAACGCAAGATTAATCCATTAGATCTCAAGATTGGCATGTATGTCAGCGAGCTTGATCGCCCATGGATTGAGTCACCGTTTCTGATCCAGGGATTCGAAATCCGTGATAATCAGGATATCCAGCAGCTGCAAAATCTCTGTAGTTATGTCTATGTCGACGAACTCAAGAGCAAGGTCGATATCAACGAGGCAGAACTGACGCCGGTCATTGAGGAACCGGAACCCAAGAGTGGGCTGAAGGTCGATGTCAATAGGCCATCGGCAGCAAAAAAAGCAATCGCACAGGGCGGTTCAATTGCAGACATCCCGGCTCCCCCGGAACCGTCTGTGGACTTCATGGATGAGCTGGAAGAGGCCCGTGAAATCCACGATCACATGAATACCGTGGTCAATAAACTGTACGATTCGATCAGCCGCAACAAGGTGCCTGACTTTGCCCAGGTTGAGGCCGTGGTGTCCGATGTTGTTTCCAGTCTCAATCGAAATGAATTCGCCCTGGAATGGATGACCCAGCTGAAGGACAAAGACCAGTTTACTGCCCAGCATTCCATGAACGTGGGCATATTTTCCGTCAAGCTGGGCCGTCACCTGGGACTGCACGAAGACATACAGAAAGTACTTGGCATGTGCGGCCTGATGCATGATATCGGCAAGATCAAGGTGCCCAAACGCATCCTGATGAAACCCAATTCACTGACCGAGGCAGAAATGGCCATCATGCAGAAACACACCGAGGTCGGGGTGAAAATTCTCAAGCAAACCCCAAACGTACCAGTTGAAGTCATCAATGTGTGTGAAAAACACCATGAACGCATGGATGGCAGGGGCTACCCGAACCAACTGACCGGAGACCGGCTTGACCTGATGACCCGCATTGTTTCCATTGCCGATGCCTACGATGCCATGACCAGCGAAACCCATTACAACCCCGGATTCTCATCAAGTCATGCCATGAGCGAGCTGTATCGGCAAAAAAACAAGGCGTACGATGCCGAACTGGTTGATGCTTTCATTCGTGCAATTGGCGTCTTTCCGGTGGGTACGGTAATCGAAACGCATACCGGTGAAGTTGGCATTGTCATATCTACGAGTGATGACAACCGCCTTAATCCATCGGTCATTATGGTGCTGAACAATAAAAAGAAACCTTTTGAAAAAGCACACATCCTTAATACTGCAAAAATTATGTCGGAAAACGGCGAAGATTTCCGTTTTAACATACGACGCGCACTTAATCCTGGAAATTACGGCGTCCACCCAAAAAATCATTTCATCAGCTACTGACCATTTCCACGGATCTCTTCTATAGTTGCATTAGTGATCCCGGCACGCAGGGGGCCGAATGACCATCAATACAAGCATCGAATTGCTCAAGCAGCGGCGCACCAAAATTGTTGCCACGCTTGGGCCGGCCTCAACGGAAGTCAAGGTGCTGTCGCGCCTGTTGCAGGCCGGGGTCAACATGTTCCGGCTAAACATGTCTCACGGTGACCATCCAAACCATGCACTGCTGGTAAAAAACATCCATAAAAGCATCAAGGAAACCGGCATTAATGCAGCCGTCATGGCTGACCTTTGCGGCCCGAAAATCCGTACCGGCAAGTTTCACAACGGCAAGGCCATGTTAAAACGCGGAAGTGAAACCACCTTGACGGTGCGCAATGTACTCGGCGATGAGACACTGATTCCTTCGCAATACAAACAACTGCATACCGACGTCAAACCGGGGGACCGTGTACTGTTGAATGATGGGCTCATCACACTGGAAGTACTCTCGGTGAAAGACAGGGATGTTCATTGCCGCATCGTGCACGGCGGGATAATTTCTGACCACAAAGGCATCAACATGCCGGATTCCATTGTCTCTACCCCGGCGCTGACCGCCAAGGACAAGAAAGATGCGCTGTTTGCGCTTGACCAGGGTGTGGATTACCTGTCGCTATCCTTTGTACGGACAGCAGATGAAATCCACAAGCTACGCAGAATCATCAAGGGACAAAAATCCAGCGCCAGCATCATTGCAAAGATTGAAACCCCTATGGCATTGCAGAATATTACAGAAATTCTGCAGGCGTCGGATGCCATCATGGTGGCGCGGGGCGACCTGGGTGTAGAACTGGCCCCCGAAGAGGTGCCGGTCGCTCAACTGCAGCTGATAGATCAGGCCCGCCTCGCCAATCGCCCGGTGATTGTTGCAACACAGGTACTGGAATCCATGATCGTTAATGCACGTCCAACACGCGCCGAAATATCGGATATTTCCTATGCGGTCAGTTCAGGTGCCGATGCCATGATGTTGTCTGCCGAATCTTCGGTCGGCAAATACCCGGTGTCATCAATCAAAATGATGGATCGCGCTATACGCTACACCGAATCTTATCGTTGGCGGCAAGGTATATTTGGCACATTCGGACTGGACAAGAACGAGTCTCCTCCGCTTGATTTCGGTGCCGCCATATCCAATGCAACCTCCCTGCTCTCCAGGGATCTGCTGGTCAGGGCTATTGTAGTTGTCAGTCGCAGCGGCGTGTCTGCTGTGACCGTAAGCTCAGCCAGGCCCTCAGCGCCGATCATCGGCATTACTGACCGCAAGGACACATGGAGCAAGATGCAATTAATGTGGGGATTGATACCCTGCTACGTAAGAAGCATTAACTTCAGGAATATCAACCAGCTGGCCCGGCAAAAGACAAAAGCCTACCAACTGGCCACCAAGGGAGATTACATCCTGCTGGTGCAGGGATTTCACGCAAACAAGTTGGAAAACACGCCCAGCGTGAGTGTCCTGCAGGTATAAACAAGACCAGTAGACTCAGTCCCCGATCTTGTCCTTGAGGTTGGGCAGCGAGGTGGGATCACCGCGTACCATGTAGCGTTTTTCATTACCGGTAGCAGTCACATTCTCGTATACACCATCATCGCGTTTTACCAGCTTGGTGAAACCTACGTTTTTCAGTTCGCTGTTGAACGTGGGCACTGAAACGCCTGGGGCGCTTTTGATAACGACCCTGACCGGTGCCTCCGGGTCGGTATCGCCCAGGGGGATCTGCGCGTAATAGCAGACTTCCGCCCAGAACTGCAGTTTCTTGCTCATTGGATGCTCAACTTCCACGGTCTGTCCATTGGCTTCACAATAATAATCATAAGATGGCATAGTACTTTTCCTGCTTGGCCGTTAACTACCCGGGTTTGCCGTAGGTGCAGCGGCCCTGAGCCGCGACTCGAGCTGCTCTGAAGACAATTGTTGAAACTTGTCATAGTCGATCACTGTAAACTCTCCCGCCAGGTCTGACCAGCCCATACCGGTCATCCAGTCTGCATCCGCAAAGCTACCCTGGAAACGGCGTGGAATGATATACACCAAGCCCGGCCTGTACAGGAGATTATAGGCGGTATTGGCCGCATGCAACGACTCCAGCCGATCCCATGCTGACTTACATGTGGTCGCTTTGAAACAGTTCAAGGGATATGCATAGCCCCCTCCATGATGTATCCATCGAGGATTTTCAATCGGGTAGCCCCCGCCCTCACGGCAATAGATCTGAAAGTGTTGATGATTGACCGAGGCCGCCGCCCCGTAAGCATTATAACCAAGACCAATCCCTGGCAAGCACCCTGACAGCTCAGCAGCCAGCTGCCAGATATATTCATGAATGTCCCGGGTAAGCACCTGTGGTCTGTGGCAGGCGGGCTCAATAACCAGTAATCCGTGATAGTCTGAAAATGGAAACTTGTTGTACAACAAGCGGCTGTGCCTGCCCAACAGGTTCCCCTCCCACCAGATTTCCTGCTCCAGAAAGGATTTATTGAAATGAAAGCCTGCAGGGTCAAATGGCATAAACAGTGAATCTACCCTTTGCTTACTTAGACGTGACGGGCGAAAGGAACGCAACAGATTGTACTGTATGCTCCATGGTCCGAGTGCACGTTTACTGGTGTATACCAGTTGATCCAGCTCGACCTGCCTGATTTGTTCGAACACATGGATATCGTCGGGTGTATTTTCCGCGTAATGATCCTGTGCCGATACCAGCTCATGGTATCGTTGGCCCAGCCGTTGGCTTAGTGCCAGGTAAATCGATTCATCATAGCTCGCATTAGCCAGTACCAGGATAAATGTTCCCAGCCCTTCCAGCGTGAGCATCCTGTCGAGTCCCTGGACATAGGATTCCTCAAAGGCAGGTTTATTCCGGAACAGGCCGGGCAAAGCGTTCATCAGACCGGTATCACTTATACAGCTGCAGGAACTCTAGCTGCCTTGTGGCTGTTCCTGAGGAATCATATGAACATCGCGTTGCGGGAACGGAATGGTAATACCTGCCTGTCTGAAACCTTTCCAGATCGCCAGATTGATATCAGACCGGACCCCATTCACTCCCGCTTCCGGATCCTCTATCCATACCCTGGCCTCCAGGTTCATGCCATTGTCGCCAAAATCCATCAAGCGAACGGCGGTTTGAGGTTCTTTCAGCACACGTGGATGCTCACACGCCTTGAGCATGGCTTCCATGGCCTTTTCCGGATCATCGCCGTAACTGATCTGCACCCTGATCTTGACCCTCACCGCCTTGTCCGTGTGACTCCAGCTTGTCACTTCAGAGGTAATCAGATTTTCGTTTGGAATTAGTGTTTCAACACCATCACGGTCACGTACGACCACGTAGCGGGCGCGTAATTCCTGGACCCAGCCAAAGCGACCTTCGGCACCGATTGTAATCACATCACCCGGGCGAATTGAACGGTCATACAGCAAGATCATACCGCTCACAAAGTTACTGGTAATCCTTTGCAGGCCCAAACCCAGACCTACACCTAGTGCACCACCAAAAACCGTCAGTGCGGTCAGATCAATACCAACACTGTTGAGGGCAATCAATACGGCAAGGGACAATAGAACAATCTTGATGGTCTTGCTGATAGCAAGCCGCATACTTACACCAAGATGACGTGAGCCCATCACACGGCGTTCCAGTACCCTTGAAAGCCAGCTTGCCAGCAACAGAAAGACAATAACCGAGAGCGTTACCTTGATGACAGCCAGTACTGAGACTCGCTTGTTGCCTATGGTTACCCCGAGTTCATCCAGTAAGGCCGTTATATCCGGCAACACGCCCACAAGATGCAGCACTACGATCAGCCAGATGCTAGTACTGATGATACTTTCCCACGCCTTGATTAACGGGCTCGGTGTATATGCACGTCGCAAAAGAAAAACTGTGATACGTATAATCGCCAGTGACAGCAGCAGGGGCACGAAAATATCGAGCAACCATACTTCGTACGCCAGGGCATCCAGCAGGCTCCTGACCAGTATCACGATCAGCAACATTGCCATGGGTAAGATCAGGCGCTGCGAACCCCTCATGGCAAGGGTCTTTACCGTCGCCTTGCCTTCTTCTCCGAGTATAACGCTGAACCTGCTGCGTAATCGCTGATCGAGCATCATGGCAAACACCCACGCCAGCGCGATCAGCGAAAACTGCAACAGGCTTTGTGGCGACATCAACAGCGCCAGCCATGACCCCAGCTTGTCGAGTAAATGCTCAAACGTTTGCATAGACAAACTTTATCATTATTTTTCGCGGAAAATTCGCAATATTTTGCTATCTGTCTGAGTAGTCATGCACAATAGGCCCGGGCATTGACGAACTACATGACTAACTGCCTATAGTTCGTTGAATGGGGGATCATGAGCGAACAGGTCTTATTTATCGTAATACTGCTGCTGGCGATGTCTATCGCAGCAGTCGTTGTGCTCAAGCGAGCCGGCCTGCCACCCATACTGGCTTACCTGCTGGTGGGTATTGCCGTTGGTCCTCATGCCATGGGCATGATGGAAAACGAGCATTCGATACATATGCTAGCCGAGATCGGCGTCGTGTTCCTGTTGTTCTCAATTGGACTGGAATTTTCACTTGCCCAGTTGATTGCAATGAAGAAAGCAGTGCTCGGCCTCGGTACCTCCCAGGTGATACTAACCACGCTTGCCGGCATGTGGATTGCCCATGCAATGGGGATTAGCTGGGAAGGATCGATTGTAGTTGGTGGCGCAATCGCATTGTCCTCCACCGCCATAGTGGCCAAACAACTTACCGAACAACTTGAAATGCAGTCACGCCATGGACGATTGGCGCTAGGCGCGCTGTTATTTCAGGACCTGGCTGTGGTGCCGTTCCTGGTCATTATCCCGATACTCGCCGGCAGCAGTGAAGTCGACATGTCAATAGAATTACTGTTCGCCCTATCAAAGGCCATTGCCGCTTTCATCATCATGAGCGCTCTTGGACGCTGGATTCTGCGGCCCGTATTCCATACCGTCGCATCAGTGCGTTCAGCAGAACTGTTTACACTGACCGTGCTGTTCATTGCACTGCTGGCCGGGGCTATTACCTATATCCTGGGTCTGTCTGCAGCCATGGGCGCATTCCTCGCAGGCATCATGCTTGGTGAGTCTGAATACCGCCATCAGATAGAAATTGATATTCGACCTTTTCGTGATGTGTTCATGGGTCTGTTCTTTATCACGATCGGCATCCAGTTAAACGTCGCGTTGTTGCCGGAGATCTGGCCCCAGGCACTGTTATTGCTTGCCATGCTGATTATTGGCAAGGGAATGCTGGTTATGCTCATCAGCAGGATCATGGGATATGAAAGCGCGGTCGCGGCACGAACCGCGCTGGTGCTTGCACAGGGCGGTGAATTCGGCTTTGCTTTGCTGGCACTGGCACTCAATCGCGGACTACTAACCACCCTGGAAAGCCAGTCCATACTGGCGGCAATCGTTGCCAGCATGATTATTGCCCCCATACTCATCAGAGAAAACGGTGATATCGCCAAACGATTATATGCCGGTAGCTACCTTAAACAACGACATGCGCGTGCAAAGAATATTTTTCATGCCTCACGTGAGCTGGACAACCATGTCATCATTATCGGCTATGGGCGTATTGGTCAAAACGTTGCTTCATTCTTGCGACAGGAAGCAATTGAGTATGTAGGTCTGGACCTGGACCCGATGATCGTCAGGGAGGCCTATGAAGCGGGCGAACGAATCTACTACGGTGATGCTACCCATGTTTCCATGTTGCGCGCTGCCGGTGTGAAACGGGCCCGTGCGATGATTATTACCTGCTCGGACGCACGTGCTGCCACACGAATCACCCGTAACGCTCGTGAGCGCAACGATACATTACCGATTATTGTCCGCACCATTGATGATCTGCATCTGGATGAACTGGAACAGGCAGGTGCAACACGGGTCGTTCCGGAAAGACTCGAATCAAGCATGATGCTGGCAACACATATGCTTGAGGTACTCGACCTGCCTGCCTCGGAGATCATCGAGATAATCGACAGTACAAGGGAAGATCATTACTACAAGCTGCGTGGCTACTTTCATGGCACCGAAGCTGAAAGTGTAGAAGATCTGGCAAATGACCATTACCGTCATCATACGGTTGTACTATCCCCGGGCTGTCGTGCCATTGGTAAACGCATTGCTGATATCAATCTGGACAAACTGGGCGTGCGCGTACTGACTTTGCGCCGTGGTAACATACGCGGCGACGAGCCGGATTCATCCATGAAGCTCAAACAGGGTGATGCGCTGTTGCTTGAAGGCGGCAATGAAGAGCTGGAGCTGGCAGAGGAAGCGCTTATCAGCAGGGGCTAGAATCCTTGACCTATGCATCGACGCGGATGATATAAAGACATATGAATCACAGAAAAATAATCCTGCTTGTTGTGATTGCAGTAGCAATCGGCCTGTTTTTTGCGCTCGATGTGGGTCAGTATCTCACGCTCGAGTATGCCAAGCTCAAGCAACAACAATTTGATAACTGGTATAAAGCTAACCCGGTTTTACTGATAGGTGGTTACTTTCTGCTTTACGTTGCTATCACCGCGGTCTCACTCCCTGGGGCTGCCATCATGACCCTTGTTGGAGGTGCGATCTTCGGTCTGGTTACAGGCACCATTATCATCTCCTTTGCGTCCACGATTGGCGCGACACTTGCTTTTCTTATTGCCCGCTACGTGCTTGGGGAATCGGTAAACAAAAAGTTCGGCGGCAAACTCAGGGCCATCAATGAAGGTATTCGCCGGGATGGTGCCTTTTACCTGTTTGCATTACGCCTGGTGCCTGCATTCCCATTTTTTCTGATTAACCTGTTGATGGGTCTGACGCCGATTAAAACCTGGACCTTTTACTGGGTCAGTCAGGTTGGCATGTTCGCCGGAACCATTGTATATGTATATGCAGGAACCCAACTGGCCCAGATTGATTCACTCAGCGGTATTCTTTCTCCTCAGCTGATATTCGCATTCGCCCTGCTCGGCATATTCCCGCTGGTTGCACGCAAGGCGGTGGATGTCATGAAGGCACGCCGTGTTTATCAGGGCTGGGCCCGACCAGCAAAGTTTGACACCAACATGGTCGTAATCGGCGCGGGTGCAGCCGGCCTGGTGAGTGCATACATTGCTGCGGCTCTTAAATCAAAAGTCACCTTGATCGAAAAACACAAAATGGGTGGTGACTGCCTGAATACCGGCTGTGTCCCTTCGAAAGCGCTCATTCGGTCAGCCAAATTCATGTCGCATGTAAAAAGAGCCGGAGAACTCGGTATCAGAAAGGCCAATGCTGAAATCGATTTTGCTGAAGTCATGCAACGCGTACAACAAACCATCAGGCAAATAGAGCCGCACGACTCAATTGAACGTTACACTCAACTTGGCGTGGATTGCATTCAGGGTGATGCAATGATTACCTCCCCCTGGACCGTAACTGTTAACGATAAGACCATCAAAACCCGATCCATCATTATCGCGGCTGGAGCGGAGCCGGTTGTACCGGATATTGATGGTATACAACACACGCATTACTTTACTTCAGACACCTTGTGGTCGCTACGTGAACTACCTGCGCAGTTACTGGTCATTGGTGGCGGACCGATAGGCTGTGAACTGGCCCAGGCATTTCAAAGACTGGGCAGCCAGGTCACCCTGCTACAGCGTGGGCCTGTACTCATGCCGAGGGAAGACACTGACGTTGTGGAAATGGTTACGCAACGATTCATCGATGAAGGCATTGACGTACGCACCAGTCATACGCCAACTGCTTTTACGGAAAACACCCTGGCATGCCTGCATGAGGGAAAGCAGGTTACCGTCAGTTTTGACACCCTGCTATTTGCGGTTGGGCGCAAGGCGCGCACCTCGGGATATGGACTGGAACAACTGGGTATTGACCTGAACGATCACAATACCATTGATACGAATGAATTCCTGCAAACGCGCTACCCCAATATCTATGCCTGTGGTGATGTTGCCGGACCTTTCCAGTTTACACATACCGCTGCCCACCAGGCCTGGTACGCCTCGGTGAATGCCCTGCTCGGGTTCAAAAAATTCAAGGCAGACTACTCGGTTATCCCATGGTGTACCTTTACTGACCCGGAGGTTGCACGCGTCGGCCTGAACGAACGCGAGGCACTGCAACAGGGTATTGATTATGAGCTGACGACCTACGGGATCGATGATCTGGATCGGGCGATTGCAGACAGTGACGCACATGGCATGGTTAAAGTACTCACCGTACCCGGCAAAGACAGGATTCTTGGAGTCACAATCGTCGGTGAGCATGCCGGTGATCTCATCAGCGAATTTGTGCTGGCCATGCGCCAT
The DNA here is from genome assembly GCA_041572715.1 of Gammaproteobacteria bacterium. Lineage (GTDB taxonomy): Bacteria > Pseudomonadota > Gammaproteobacteria > JAJDYQ01 > JAJDYQ01 > JAJDYQ01. Next base: position 1,285 of record JBFFRZ010000036.1, on the reverse strand, counting down.
GGACTTGGACTGAACAAGATACTGGGCACTATACACATCTATCCGACACTGGCCGAAGCCAACAAGTATGCTGCGGGGAACTGGAAAAAAGCGCATGCGCCGGCTGGCGTGTTGAAGTGGCTGGAAAAATACCATAGCTGGCGCAGAAGCTAATGTTGGCCAAACTTCTGAACGAAGTGGTATTCCCGTAGATGCTCATGCTGTTCAATCAGGATTTTTAACTTTCCCTACATGACGTCTAGACGCGCCTTGTAATTTACACCCCCTCAAAAACTCACTGTATCCGGTTTTAAATAAATACCCTTCACTAACAATAGCCAACCCACATTTATGTATAAGTTGTTTCAGGGTTTACGAACCATGCATGAGATGGTTGGCATCAGTGATACATGTCCGTCAGCATCGAGATTTGCAGCGAATGAAGAGTTTTCAGTACATGGATGGTAACGAGCGCCAAAGCATGACAACCAGTGGCTCATCAAGCTACACCTCCGCGCTACCTGTCTGCGATGGTGCAACAATATTACGCACAAAAATATTTCCTAGAACCCGATCTAAGGCGATCTCAGCAGAACGCGCGCATCAGAACAACCCAAAATAATCGCAATCACATCCTGGCCTTTCACCCAGCATATCTACTTCTTTGCGCGGCTATACCCCACCAGCATTCTGTCCAGGTGATTGGCAAAAGCCTGTCGATCCTGTTGATTCATCGCAGCAGGTCCGCCTGTATCAACCCCGGTGGAACGTAATGATTCCATGAAATCACGCATGGTGAGACGTGCACGGATATTATCCGGAGTAAACAGTTCGCCACGCGGGCTTAGCGCCTGCGCTTTCTTTTCAATTGCCTCGGCAGCAAGCGGTATATCACTGGTAATCACCAGATCGCCTGGCGCCAGTCTTTTAATTATTTCATTATCAGCAATATCAAAACCATGGGTCACCTGGAAAAACCTGACGTTCTTCAATGCGGGGACACGCATGGCATGGTTCGCTACAAGCGTCACCTGTACACCGGTTCGCTCTGCTGCGCGAAACAGTATTTCTTTTATGACCGCAGGACAGGCATCCGCATCGACCCATATATCCATATTATATGTATCGGCCTGCTACTCGCCCGCCGAGCGAGAGCCTGTTCCACCCCCCTCGTTTGGGGAATTCGATAGGGATGGAATCAGCATCAGACGACTATTCATTGCGGCCCCTGTGGACGATAAAAACACGATTGTACGATGACAGTAACGAGGCCGGATTATGGCATTGCCCCGACAATATACCAATT
>JBFFRZ010000035.1:0-14376 GCA_041572715.1 Gammaproteobacteria bacterium | reverse complement strand
GTCAGTAATGATTCATCGATGCTGGTGTTGCCCTCGATCACCAGGCCATCGGCCGGCACATTCTCCCCGGGTCTGACCAGCAACAGGTCACCGACTGACAGTTCCGCCACGGCGACAGTTTCTTCTCCATCTGCTGAAATTCGAGTTGCCACGGTCGGCTGCAATTTCACCATGGCATCAGCCGCCTCCGACGTATGACGGCGGGCAATCAGTTCAAAATACCGGGCAATTAGCAGGAAGAAGGTGAACATGACAACCGAGTCGTAATACACCTCTCCTGTCTGCACAATCGTCGCCCAGATACTGGAAATAAACGCGATGCTGATACCCAGGGAAACAGGCACGTCCATACCGACCGAACGGCGCTTGAGATCAGCCCAGGCATTGGAGAAAAACGGGCTCGCCGCATAACCAATGACCGGGAGCGTAAATATCAGTGAAGCCCAACGGAAAAAGCTCTGGAATTCAGGCTCCATGCCCCACCAGTCGCCGGTATACAGGGCCACGGCCAGTATCATCACCTGCATGCCTAGTACCCCGGCGATACCGACCCGGCGTAACAGGCTTTTTCTTTCCCGTTCAACAATTTCCTGCTGACGCTGAGGATCATAGGGGTGTGCAAGGTAGCCGATTCGGCTGACTGCCTCGATGATTTCGCTCAGTTTGATCTGGTCTTCATCCCAGCGGATGCGTGCCCGGTGGCTGGCGTAGTTGATCTGCACATCAAGCACACCGGCCAGTGAAGACAGGTAACGTTCATTCAGCCAGATACAGGCCGCACAGGTAATGCCTTCCAGTATCAGCGAGACTTCCCGAATATTGCCCTCGCCTTCCCTGACGAAACGATCCTGGACTGCGGGAATGTCATAGGATTTGATCTGGTTGAGGAATTCCGGGACCAGCTCCTTACCGGTTGGCGCCGCCTTAGTACGGTACTGGTAATAGCTTTCCATGCCGGTATCAACGATCGCCCGGGCGACTGCCTGGCAGCCTGCACAACACATGGAGCGATCTTCGCCGCGGATGGTGACATGCAGATCGACGTCATCCGGAACCGGCAGGCCGCAGTGAAAGCAATTCCCTTTTGACATTAAAGATTCGGTAGATAGGTGACGAATGGCAATGTACGAAGTCTGACGACTACGAGCGAGTCATGAATCCGCTGACTGACTGGATCTTTAGATTAACGGGTGTTCCTGCAGCACCATCGACTTTTCAAAATGAGCCACCTCGGCGAGTGCAGGTTCATTGTATATGGTGAGCCGTCGATGTTTGACGCTGAGCAGACCATCATCGGTCAGTTCACGCAATGTCCTGCTGACGTGTACCGAAGTCAGTCCCATGGCATCCGCCAGGTCTTCCTGCGACAGCGGAAAGACGATGCTGTTTTCTTCCGAACCGGGCATCAGGTCGCCGATAAATTTGACCCGGTGATAGAGCTCTAGAAACAGGAATGCCAGACGCTGCTTGGCTGACTTCCGGCCAATCCCCATCATACGCTGACGGCAGAGCTTCATGGTTTGTACATGCATTTCCACCATGCGGGCACTCAATTCGGAAGTTTCCTTGAGCGCCTTGTCCAGCTGCATCACGGGAAAGGCGCATACCGTGACCTCTGTCAGCGCCTGTGCGCTGTAGTCAATAGGCTTTTCAGGGGCAGTCTGGAAGCCAAGAAAGTCTCCAGGCAAGGCAAAATGATTGATCATCCGGTTACCTTCTGCAGACGTCTGGTACAGTGCCACCCAACCGGAAAACAGGGTATAGGAATACCGGGGCGGCTCGCCCTCCTCGAACAGACGCCTTTTGGGCTTGATGACATACTGCTGTTCACGAACCAACTGGGTCCATTGAAGGTTTTCCGGCTTTACACCCTGAAACAGCGCAAGCTTGCGCACGCTACAGTCCTTGCACTGGGTTTTTTCACCTGGCCTGACTGAGAAATTATCGTAATTGATTGGCATTTATCGCTCTATTATTGTCTTTGTTTACCTGGAAATGTTCGCCTGCCATGGGTCAATTGCATGAATCAGGGCAATATCATACACGCCATTATGGCCATCAATTCTGTCAACATAGGTTAACCAATTAACCGCCAAAAACAAATACAAATTGATATTTATCAATACACAGTCTTTTTCAGGTTTGTTAGGATGCTTGGCGCGCTAGGATTCGCTGCGCAAATAAGCAAATAACTATGTAATTACTTGCAAATACTAAAAAACATCTACATCCGGGGATTGCGCTATGGTAATAGGACACATCATTGGACTACTTTCCAGTCCGACGGCTGAGTGGGAAAAAATCAGGGACGAAGTTTGCAGCACATCGGCATGTATTTTTAAACATGTAGTTCTGATGGCAGCGATTCCAGCCATCTCTGGTTATATAGGCACAACCCAGGTCGGCTGGAAAATAGGCGCCAGTGGCCTGCATTATCTCAGCAACGAAAGTGCCGGGATGATTGCCATCCTCACATATCTGGCCATGATTGCCGGCATCATCGGCATGGGTGCAATGATCCAGTGGATGGCAGAAACCTATGGTAAGCCACAGTCACTTTCCCGTTGCGTGGTATTTGCCGCCTACGTAGCCACCCCGTTATTCCTGATCGGGGTCATGCTGTTTTATCCGATCCTGTGGCTGAACATGTTATTGGGTTTGCCTGCAGTGGCCTACAGCGTTTTCCTGTTGTACAGCGGTATTCCCATTGTGATGGAAATGGACAAGGAAAAAGGCTTTCTGTTTGCCAGCTCTGTACTGGGGCTTGGGCTGGTCGCCATGGTCGCGATCCTGGCAACTACAGTTATTCTTTGGGGTTATGGCTTCGGTCCGCAGCTGACGCACTGATCACCCCAAGCCATTTAGCATCTCACAATAATTCAATTTAGATACCGGAGTCACTCATGAGTGAATCAACATACTTTGACAAGGTCATCCGTCAATTTGCCATCATGACTATCGTCTGGGCATTCGTCGGCATGGCTGTTGGCGTTCTGATTGCGGCCCAACTGGCATGGCCTGCACTGAACTTTGATCTTCCCTGGACGACGTTCAGCCGTCTGCGTCCGCTGCATACCAATGCCGTAATTTTTGCCTTTGGCGGATCGGCGCTGTTTGCGTCGGCCTATTACATCGTACAGCGCACCTGCCATGTGCGCCTGTTCCTGCCGGGTCTGGCCACCTTCACCTTCTGGGGCTGGCAAGCGATTATCGTGGCAGCAGCCATCTCCTTTCCGCTGGGTATTACCACTTCCAAGGAATACGCAGAGCTGGAATGGCCAATCGATATCGCCATCGCAGTCGTCTGGGTCGCTTTCGCAATTGTTTTCTTCGGCACTATCGTCAAGCGCAAAGTTGAGCACATCTATGTCGCGAACTGGTTCCTGGGCAGCCTCATCATCGTGGTAGCGATGCTGCATATCGTCAACAGCATGGCACTGCCGACCGCCTTCTTCGGTGGCTCCTGGTTCAAGTCCTATTCACTGTTTGTTGGCGCACAGGATGCCATGGTGCAATGGTGGTATGGCCATAACGCCGTGGGCTTCTTCCTCACCGCTGGCTTCCTCGGCATGATGTATTACTTTATTCCCAAACAGGCAGAGCGCCCGGTTTACTCCTACCGCCTGTCTGTCGTCCACTTCTGGTCACTGGTCTTCACCTATATCTGGGCAGGTCCACACCACCTGCACTACACTGCCCTGCCTGACTGGACCCAGTCCCTGGGCATGGTGTTCTCCCTGATCCTGCTGGCACCTTCCTGGGGCGGCATGATCAACGGCATCATGACGCTGTCGGGTGCCTGGGAAAAACTACGTTCCGATCCCATTCTGCGCTTCCTGGTGGTTTCCGTGTCCTTCTACGGCATGTCCACCTTCGAAGGCCCGATGATGTCGATCAAGACAGTGAATTCACTGTCACATTATACTGACTGGACCATCGGTCACGTACATGCCGGCGCACTGGGCTGGAACGGCCTGGTCACATTCGGCGCCATGTACTACCTGATTCCGAAACTGTGGAACAAACAGCTGTACAGCATAAAGCTGGTTGAAGTGCACTTCTGGACATCAACCATTGGCATCGTGCTTTACATCGCTTCCATGTGGGTGGCCGGCATCATGCAGGGCCTGATGTGGCGTGCGGTTAACGAAGACGGCACCCTGACCTACAGCTTCGTTGAATCACTGCAGGCCATGTATCCGTTCTACATGGTACGTTTTGTGGGCGGCGCCATCTTCGTACTGGGTATCGTCATCATGATGTACAACCTGTACAAAACCATCGCTGGTGCAAGGGCTGCTGACGTAGCCTTCCCTGCACCTGCCACGGCTCACTAAGGAGATCAACCATGGCAACTGCACACGATAAAGTAGAAAAAAACGTAGGCCTGCTGATCATACTGACGCTGCTGGTGGCGGCAATCGGTGGTCTGGTCCAGATCGTTCCACTGGCGTTCCAGGACACGCTTACCCAGCCGGTAGATGGACTTAAACCCTACAATGCCCTGCAGCTCACAGGACGTGATGTTTACATCAGGGAAGGCTGCTATGTCTGTCACTCACAGATGATTCGTCCATTCCGTTGGGAAACAGAGCGTTACGGGCACTATTCTGTAGCAGGGGAGTTCGTCTACGACCGTCCCTTCCAGTGGGGTTCGAAGCGAACTGGTCCTGACCTGCACCGTGTTGGTGGCCGCTATTCTGACGAATGGCACCGTGCCCACCTGATCAATCCACGCGACGTTGTGCCCGAGTCCAACATGCCGGGCTATCCATGGCTGGATGAAGCCGAACTGAATGGCGCTGATGTGGTTCCGAAAATGAGCGCATTACAGTTCCTTGGCCATCCTTATAGCGACGCTGAAATCGAGGCTGCCCCAAAGAGCCTTGAGGGCAAAACTGAACTCGATGCCGTCATCGCCTACCTGCAAGGCCTTGGCACCAATGTCAAGACCAGACGCTAATTGGAGGCGCAACATGGATTCAATAACATTTCACACAATCTGGACTGTCTTCATGATGGCCGCATTTGTTGCCCTGGTCATCTGGGTGATGAGTGGCAAGCAGAAGAAAGCGTTTGATGATGCCTCCCGTATTCCACTGGGAGACGATTCTGACCTTGACGTAACATCATCAAATGGGGGTAACAACCATGAGTGATTTTGAGTTTAGCAGTAGTTTCTGGGGCTGGTTCATCGGCATCGTTACGGTGGGCGGCATACTCGGCTGCATCTGGTTGGTCATGTGGATGACGAGCAAGAAGACCGGCGACAAGGCTGAAACCATGGGCCATGTCTGGGACGAAGACCTGGAAGAGCTGAATAACCCGCTTCCCGGCTGGTGGAAAAACATGTTTTACGTCACCTGCATTTTCGGCCTGATTTACCTGCTGCTCTACCCTGGACTGGGCTCTTTCAAGGGCTTGCTTGGCTGGACCAAGTACAACCAGCTGGAGGCTGAGGAACAGGCCGCCAAGGAAAAATACGGTCCTATCTTCGCCAAGTATGCGAGCCAGAGTGTTGAAACACTCGGCGCTGATGAGGCCGCACTGAAGGTCGGTGAGCGTTTATACCTGACCTACTGCACGGCATGTCATGGCTCGGATGCCGGTGGTGTAAAAGGCTTTCCGAACCTGCGTGACAACGACTGGCAATACGGCGGTACGCCGGATGCCATCAAGACCAGCATCAGGGATGGTCGTGTGGGCGTCATGCCAGCCTGGGAAGGACCATTGGGCGGCGAACAGGGTGTACATGAAGTCACACAGTATGTTCTAACACTGAGCAAGCGCGCCGGTGTTGACCAGGCAGCTGCGGAAGCCGGCAAACCCAAGTACATGGCCTTCTGTGCCGGCTGTCATATGCCTGCAGGTACCGGTAACCAGGCACTTGGTGCGCCAAACCTGACCGACAACATCTGGCTGTATGGCGGTCATGAAAAAGACATTACCCATTCGATTGCCAAGGGACGCAATGGCCGCATGCCGGCTCATGGTGAGTTCCTTGGTGAGGAGAAAGTGCATCTACTGACCGCCTATATCTACAGGCTTTCTCAGTAAAACACACGCCTGTAAACCTAAAGACAGCAAGCCCGCCTACGCGGGCTTGTTTATTTTGGCGGTATAATTTTTCTTTATTGCTTTAATCTACGATATGGACAATCGTTTCTTGTTTAGATGATTATGATTAACTGATATTGAGGGCTGAACATGAATGACGTTGAGGAAAACATGGAAGATGAGAAAGGCAAGGAAGAAATACCCTGTGTGCAGAGAGTATCTGCCGTCTTGTGGCCGTCTTTCATCGCTGCCGGGATTGCCAACAGCCTTTTCTTCACTTTCTTTGAGCCACAGGCCCTGCTTTATGCCGGCGGTTATCCTGAAATAAGTAATACCGGCGCTTACTCGATCGGCTTTTTTTTATTCTGGTCGCTGACCATTCTATCCTCGGCAATGACTTCATACTTCGTAAAGCCCTGTGATGAAGTAAACAAGTAAGACACCCGACCTCAAGGAACCGGCATGGCAACGAACAGCAAAGCGATCACAGACGAATCAGTCGAAGAATCGCTATATGCCAAGCGTGAAAAAATATATCCGCGCGAAGTTCATGGAATATTCGCCACACTGCGCTGGCTGGCGGTGGCAGTTTTACTGGGCGGCTACTACCTGATTGCCTGGATCAACTGGGACGGGCGCCAGATCATTTTGTTCGATCTGCCTGAAAGGAAGTTCCATATCCTGCTGTGGACTTTCTGGCCCCAGGATTTTTTCCTGCTGGCGATCATGCTCATCATGGCCGCCCTGTCGCTGTTCTTTTTCACGGCGCTGGCCGGCCGTTTGTGGTGTGGTTATGCCTGTCCACAAACCGTCTGGACCGAAGTCTTCATGTGGATTGAACACAAGATTGAAGGTGACCGCCCACGACAGATGAAACTGGACAAGGCAGCGTGGGATGCGAGAAAAATACGCATCAAAGCCACCAAGCATCTGCTGTGGTTCCTGTTTGCCCTGTGGACCGGATTTACCTTTGTCGGCTACTTCACGCCGATCCGTGAACTGACCCATTCGGTCCTCACCCTGTCTACCGGCCCATGGGAGACCTTCTGGATCTTCTTCTATGGTTTTGCCACCTGGGGCAATGCCGGTTTCATGCGGGAACAGGTTTGCATCTACATGTGCCCCTATGCGCGTTTCCAGTCAGCCATGTTCGATAAGGACACCATGGTGGTTTCCTATGACGAAGCCCGTGGTGAACCCCGTGGTGCCAGGAAACGCAGTGATAACTATGCAGAAAAAGGCCTGGGTGCCTGTATCGACTGTAATATCTGTGTGCAGGTTTGCCCCACCGGTATCGATATTCGCGATGGTCAGCAATACCAGTGCATTGGCTGTGCCGCATGCATCGATGCCTGCGATGATGTGATGGACAAAATGGGCTACGAAAAAGGGCTGGTCCGCTATACCACGGAGAATATACTCGATGGCGGCAAGCGCCGGGTACTGCGACCCAGAATATTTGTCTATGCTGCTTTCCTGCTGGTACTGGTCACTTCCCTGCTCATCGGTATTACGACCCGGGTACCACTGGAACTGGATGTCATTCGTGACCGTAATGCCCTGTATAACGAGACCTATGACGGCAAGATTGAAAATGTTTACACGCTGAAGCTGGTCAACAAGGATCGCTTTGATCACCAGTTTATAATCACCGTTACCGGTATTGATAATGTCGTCATGAAAGCAGACAAAGAGGTCATCCCCGTCGCCAGCGGTGAAGTGGTCACGATGGCGGTCAAACTAACTGCTGACCCCTACTCCCTGCCCGGCCGCAGTGTGCCTATTGATTTCATCATGCAGGCAGTAGACGATGAGACCTTGCACACAATAGAAGACGCGAAATTCCTTGGACCCTTCACAAAATAATCCATCATCCGCCACGGAGAAAAAGCCGTGGTATCGACAACCACTGGTATGGCTGGTCATTGCCTTTCCTGCTATTGCCGTCGTCGGTGGCATTTCACTGCTGATTCTATCGATAAATATCGATACCGGTGTCGTCGTTGATGACTATTACAAAAAAGGCAAGGAAATCAACATGGTCCTGACCAGGGACAAGAAGGCCATCGAACTGGGTATACGGGGCGTCTCGGTCTATTCCAGCGAGCAGCAGCGATTCAGTGTCACCCTGGCATCCACCGAGGGAGAAAACCTGCAAGACCAGGAAATCAGGCTGGACCTGATGCATGCGACCCGGGGCGGCATGGATGTCAGCCAGGTACTGGATGCAAACGGACCAGGCCTGTACCAGGCCGACCTGGCTCAGCAACTGGCAAAAGGCCCCTGGAATGTACAGGTGAGCACCGATGACTGGCGAATTCATGGTCGTATTCATATCCCCGACGGCTATACTTCGCCATTATCTGCGCAGTAGTTTGACTTCAATATATTCAACTGCGAGGATTGCGCAGCCAGCCGTGAACGCCCCGGAGTCAGACTATTAACTTGCGTGATTACATATCCGTCATAACGATTCTATCGAGCCTGATCCTGCTTTCGGGCTGTCAGAGCACCCCGGAATTATCCGAGGCTGATACTGCAGGTAGTGAAGAAGTCACCACCCTTGAAATTCCCGCGTACAGCAAACTGACCCAGCAGGAAACGGAACTTACCCTGATCCGGCTCAGGGAGATCCGCGCCAAACTTGGCAAAGACCGGCTCCATGGTTATGAGGGGCCCATCCGTCATGTCTGGGACCGCATTCTCGCCAAGCCGCTGATCCGCTACGAAGACAATCTGCGTATCGAGAAGCAGGCAACCGTGATGCTGCGCAACCCGGAATTCGTCAAGCGTGTGAGCCTCAGGGCCGAGCCCTATATCTACTACATCCTCGAGGAGATTGATAAACGCAATTTACCCCGAGAACTGGCCCTGCTGCCTGTAATTGAAAGTGCCTACCGGCCAACCGCAATCTCACGCTCGCGTGCGGCGGGACTGTGGCAATTCATCCCCTCGACCAGTCGTTTCCTCGGTATGAAGACCAACTGGTGGTATGACGCCAGAAAAGATGTGATCACCTCGACTGAATATGCGCTTGATTACCTGCAGACCATCAACCGTATGTTTGACGGCGACTGGCTGCTGACGCTGGCAGCCTACAACGCCGGTCATGGCACTGTCTCGAGAGCCATCGCCAGAAACCGCAAGCGCGGCAAACCCACCGATTACTGGCACCTTAAGCTGCCCCGGGAAACCATGAATTATGTACCCCGGTTCCTGGCCACCAGCCAGATTTTCACCCAACCACAGGATTACGGTGTCGAAATTCATGCGGTACAGAATCAACCGCACTTTGGTATCGTCAATATCGAGAGTCAGCTCGACCTTAAACTGGCCGCTGAACTGGCAGACATGAGCATGCAGGAAATCAGAACCTATAACCCGGGCTTTCTGCGCGCATCAACCGCCCCTGATGGCCCACACCGGCTGTTATTGCCGCTTGGCAGCATTCATCCATTCAGGGAAAAATTCGCCCGCCTGGACCAACGTGACCGACTAAGATGGACCCAGTACAAGGTCAGGAAAGGCGATACATTGTCGGCAATTGCCCAACATCACGGTGTCAGCGTCGGCGCATTGAAGTCAACGAACAAAATCAAAGGCAGCATGATCCGTATTGGACAGGTGCTTCAGATACCGCTTTCCGGCAGCGTCCGCACCCAGGCAGTGCAGGTGGCGGCCAGCCAGACGTATGAAAAAGGCTACTACATCGTTAAGAAAGGCGACACCCTGTGGCAAATTGCCCGTCGCCATAACATGTCCACTGAAGCGTTACTGGAACTGAATAACCTGAAACGCAGCAGTGTGATTCAGCCTGGCCAGCGACTCAAGGTTAAAACCAAGGTCGCCCTGAGTTCCAGTTCCTAGTTATAGCACCCGGCCGCGGCTTCTACTCCGCCGGTTTTACCCAGCACCGACTCCAGCGCAGACAGGCAGATCATCACGTTACGTTGACTGCAGGCCGTACCCATCAGGCCAATACGCCAGATCTTGCCAGCCATATCGCCGAGCCCGGCGCCAATCTCCAGTCCATAATTCTGTAACAGCCTTGCGCGCACAGTGGCGTCGTCAATCCCCTCGGGGATATGAACCGAATTGAGCTGCGGCAAGCGATCTTTCTCGTCAACGACAAAATCAATACCCATCGCTTCCAGACCGGCCCGCAGGGCCAGATGATGGTGGCGATGTCTGGCCCAGGCATTTTCCAGACCTTCTTCCTGCAACATCAGCAGTGATTCATGCAAGCCATACAGGGCATTGATCGGCGCGGTATGGTGATAGGAACGCTTGGCGCTCTCACCCCAGTATCCCATGACCAGGTTCAGATCGAGGAACCAGCTCTGTACCGGCGATTTTCTTGAAGTAATTGACTGCACCGCTGCCTCGCTAAAGCTGACCGGAGATAATCCCGGGGTACATGACAGACACTTTTGTGTGCCCGAATAAACGGCATCAATGCCCCACTCATCAACCTGGATTTCCACCCCGGCCAAGGAGGTCACCGTGTCGGCAATCGTCAGACAATCGTGCCGGTGGGCAATATCACACAGGGTCTTAGCGTCCGATAATGCACCGGTTGATGTCTCCGCATGAACGAATGCGACAATCTTTGCATCAGCATGCGCTTTCAGCGCATCTTCCAGCTTCTGTGGATCAATGGCTTTGCCCCAGTCATCGTCCACCATAATGGCCGTACCGCCGGATCGGATAACGTTTTCCATCATACGGCTGCCAAATACTCCGTTGCGACAGATGATAACCTTGTCGCCGGGCTCAACCAGGTTAACAAAGCAGGTTTCCATACCTGCCGATCCGGGTGCAGAAACCGGCATGGTGAGCTTGTTTTCAGTCTGGAAGGCATACTGCAACATGGACTTCACCTCATCCATCATGCGTATAAATTCCGGATCCAGGTGGCCGATGGTCGGTCGTGACATGGCCTCGAGTACCCTTGGATGTACATCGGACGGGCCTGGACCCATTAATATCCTGACCGGTGGGTTGAAAGTCTGCATCTATGCTCCCTTAACGCCTGCTGCGATAAACATGAAGCGGGGGATTATAATGACCGGACTGAATACTGCCAGTACCCCGTCAGAATAAATCCGGGACAGGGTATACTCATCGAATGAAAAACCGCCCAGCGTTGATCATATTTCTGGTATTCCTGGCCATGCTGGTCGGCTGTTCATCCGACCAGACCCTGTTAGATCAAATCAGGGAAAAGGGAAAGCTGACCGTAGTCACGCGTAATAGTGGCACGACCTACTACGAGGGCCCGTTTGGCGAAACCGGGCTTGAGTACGAGCTGAGCCAGCGCTTTGCAGAGCATCTTGGGGTAGAACTCAGGGTTATCGTTGAGGAAAACTTCAGCCGAATGTTCAAGTTGCTGGAGTCCGGCAAGGCGGATATTGCAGCAGCCAATCTGAGCATTACCGATTCCAGAAAAAAGCTTATTCAGTTCGGCCCCAGTTACCTGGAGGTAGTGCCACAGGTGGCCTACCGAATTCGCAATAACAGAAAACGCCCGCGCAAGGTCACGGACCTGATTGATAAAGACATCGAGGTCGCTGCAGATTCGCCGCACATAGAACTACTAACCGAGCTGAAAAAGCAGCATCCCAAGCTGAACTGGCAGGAGAATACCGAACTGGATAGCGATGAATTACTGCAGCTGGTCTGGTCACAGTTCATCGACTACACCATCGCCGATTCCACTGAAATAAAACTCAAACAGCGTTTTTACCCCGAGCTGGCAGTCGCCTTTGACATCGGCAAACCCAGGAAGATTGCCTGGGCTCTGGCGAAAGGGATAGACGATACGCTTTATAACGAAACAGTCGGGTTCTTTGACCAGATCAGTAAAAACGGTGTGCTCAAAGATCTGATCAACAAGTACTACGGACATGTCAGAAATTTCAGTTATGTCGGCACGCAGGCTTACCTGCGAGACATCGCCAACAAGCTGCCTGAATTCATCAATATATTCAAACTGTCTGCCCACGCACATGATCTTGACTGGCGGCTGCTTGCAGCGGTTGGCTACCAGGAGTCACACTGGAAACCTGATGCAGTATCACCCACCGGGGTCAGGGGCATCATGATGCTGACCACCGATACCGCCAAATACGTCGGAATTAACGACAGGAATGATCCCACGGAAAGCATAGAAGGTGGCGCCAAGTATCTTCGTTACATGATCGACAAGATGCCCAGCCAGATTCGTGAACCCGACCGTACATGGATGGCGCTGGCTGCCTACAACGTGGGATACGGACACCTGGAAGATGCGAGAAAGATCACCCAGAAAAGGGGTGGCAATCCGGATAAATGGGTCGATGTAAAAGAGAACCTGCCATTACTCACCAAGCAGAAATGGTACTCAAAGACCAAACATGGCTATGCGCGGGGCAATGAGCCGGTGAAATATGTCGCCAATATACGTAACTATTTCGAGCTGCTGGCGTGGCAGACTTCAGGCGATACTGAAAAGCCGATAAATCAGGAATCGATCTTCATCAACTCACCGACCTTGTGAGTATCATCGTGATCATTGTTGTACGACAGCGGCAATCGCATACCGCCTATTGCTGTAATAATTCTGATTCCAGTGACAAAAAAACCTGGTAGGCATTAATCCGATTCGCCTCCTGAAAAGCCGGTATATCCTCGAACTCAGACCAGTCCGCTGCCGCATAGGCCTGGTCAAAGCTGGTCATCTCCTCAACCGCCTCAGCCATCTGTAACCGCAGTGATTGCAGATAGCGTTTCATTAGTGAGACCACTTTATTCGGGTCAGAGGCCATCGCACCATGACCGGGAATCAGCGCACGCATCTGTTGGGATTCCATTTTGGTCAGGATTTCCAGCCATTCACGGGTATTGGCATCGCCGACGAAGGGCACCCGACCCTCGAAAATGATGTCGCCCGAGATCAACACCCCATCAGGCTCAACATAGACACTAAGATCACCCTCGGAATGAGCTGCACCCAGGTAAGATACGGTCAACTGAATGCCACCAATATCCATTACTTCGGTCTGATCCAGCATGCGGTCTGGTGCTACCAGCCGGGTGTTTTCATTAACCCAGGGATCCAGTGAAAACTGCCGCTCTTCGAGTCGCTCTTTGGCGTTTGGCGAGGCCAGGTACTTGTCCACCCCGACTGGCGCCAGGATTTCTGCACCCTGCTCCTGAAAAACCTGCAGCCCGTATATGTGGTCCGCATGATAGTGCGTCATGATGACCTTCAAAAACGGTTTATCGCTGATTGCACGAATTTTACGTACCAGTAGCTGCGCGAGTGATGGCGTGCCCAGCGCATCCACCACCACAATACCCTGCTCGCCAATGATCACCGATGCATTGGAAATAAAGCCTTCATTATCGGTTGCGATACCGGCCTCGCCCTGGGCAAACCAGACATGATCAGAAACCTGCTGCAGCTGCATCGTTACCGATGTCTCCGGATAAACCGGGACGTTCTGGGCGACTGGCTTATCCGGTTGAGTCTGTGGTTCAGCCACAGCTGTTGCAGGCACGGCGCCTTGCATAGCCTGCTGTTGAGCTGGTGGGGTCTCACCATCGCATGCTGCCAGCATGATTAATGTCGCCGCAAGCAATGCCTTGCCTACTGGTTTCATTGATTTTTCTCCCGTTTGTTCCTGAAAAATGTCGTCAGCATAGATCCGCATTCCTGTGCCATAACGCCACCGGTTACTTCGATTTTATGATTTACAACAGGTTGGCTAAATGCATCAAGGTAACTGTCAATAACGCCGGTCTTTGCATCCGGTGCGCCATAAACAAGCCGCGTGATACGCGAGTGGACCATGGCGCCGGCGCACATCATACAGGGTTCAAGCGTCACATAAAGTGTGCTGCCGGGTAATCGATAATTACCCAGCTGACGGCCTGCATCCCTCAAAGCGATAATCTCGGCATGGGCGGTGGGATCGTCGCCCGATATCGGCTGGTTAAAACCACGACCAATAACTTCTCCGTCCAGCACGACAATAGCGGCGACGGGCACTTCATCAAGTTCCTGCGCATTTTTGGCCAGCGCTATAGCCTGTTCCATCCAGTACTCGTCTCCGTACAATTTCACTCTCTGCCAAACCAATTATTTATACAAGTACCAATGCCGAGGCCATGCATATCATAGCCATATAGAAAACCACTGAGTCCGTTTCTTGAGCAATGGTTTTTACATGCGTCGTCTTGCCTACCCGACAGGCACCTAGTAATAAGACCGCAGTCACTTGTGAACATGCTCAAAAATTACTGCTGATCGACATAACAATCACCAGTTCACACAGT
>JBFFRZ010000034.1:0-14427 GCA_041572715.1 Gammaproteobacteria bacterium | reverse complement strand
GTAGCAGCCAGGATTGCAGCCAGAGCTGCAGCAGAGATAATTGATTTCATGAGAGTCTCCAAAAATTTAAAAAAAAGTTAAAAGTTAAAAAAGGAACAAACCGTATTTACAACGTGGGGAGTATATTATTAGCAACTCATAATATAGTCAATACCTAATATACAAAAATACTAATATTAGGCAGGGAGATTTATTAACATGGGTTAAGTTTTGGAATCGACATCGGCTGAGTATCATTAACTATATATAGGGGGCTCACCCGGGGGACGCCGCTTGAAGCGACGATATGACCACATATACTGTTCGGGACATGCACTAATACAGGTTTCTATAGATTTATTGAGTGCATTAGCTGCGGTTTGCTCATCGTCGCTGTCAATACCGTCCTGAGCCTCATGAATGATTAATCGGTATCCCTGACCCTTTGGCAGGCGCTCCATGTAGGCGAAGAAGACCGCGGCTCCGGTTTTGCCGGCAAGCTTGGATAGAATCGTCATCGTATAGGCAGGGACGCCAAAAAACGGGGCAAAAACACCGCCGCTGTCCCTGGGTTCCTGGTCTGGAAGGATCCCCACCACCTCACCTTTTTTAAGCGACACAATCATTTCCTTAATCCCCTGGCGGCCAAAGTCGACTAATTTGGCACCGGCGCGTTCTCGAGACTGGATAATCCAGGGGTCTAGTTCCTTGATTCGGGGTGGCCTGTACATCGCTGTAAATGGGTAGCGAGATGAGCCAACCAATCCGCATAACTCCCAGGCGCCCAGGTGCGGCGTCGCTGCAAATAATCCCCGGCCCCCCTGCAGACAGGCCTCGAGTGGTTCTATGCCATGTATTTCCTTAACGAGCGACAGGAGCTTTTCCGTCGGCCACAGCCATAGTGGTCCAAGTTCAAGAATGGTTTTGCCTAGCTCGATCAGGCTTTTCCTGAGTAAAGTATCTCGGTAAGACTCAGAATGGTGCGAAAAGCACGAATTAATGTTTTTTTGCGACACATATTTAGCTTTATTGGGTAAAATATATAAACAGAGTCCCACAAAGTGCCCAATAATATGCAAAAAACGTAGTTTAAGCTTGGAGGCAGACCAGAAAAACAGCAATACGAGACGATATTTCATTTAAATGGGATATTCATCCAATTAATCAATAATATCTAAATCGTTTCTCATGATCGGACGCATTGTGGAGAGTAAAGTGGTAAATAAATGTTCATTTTGTTGCTCTTCTTGTGCTAGCAGCTCCTTCATATGCTGCCGTTGGGTGGGTTTGCTAAAGCATGCGGGACAGTTTTCAACTATAACAGGCAAGCTGGCGCTTGAAGCAAAATCAGCAAGCTGGCGTTCACGTGCATAAACCAGCGGGCGGATAATTCGTATGTCTCCGTCATCATTGGTGTAATGCGCCTTCATTGTTTTTAGCTTGCCACCATGGAAGGCGGACATTAGAAAACTTTCTGCAAGATCATCGAGGTGTTGTGCCAAGGCGATAACATTGTATCCATGCACACGTGCGGTCTTATAGATAAGCCCGCGGCGCATACGAGCGCACCAGGCACAATATGAGTCTCCATTCATGTGTTTGTCAGCCAGGTCGACAATGGGTTCTGAGATATAGAAGTATTCAAGCCCGAGTGATGCCACGTAAGACTTTAAAGGTGATGGGTCAAAGCTTTCGCTTTGTGGGTCAATCGTAACCACGCCCAGCTGAAAATCCACCGGTGCATGTCGTTGCAGGCGGATCAATATATGGAGCAATGAAAGTGAGTCCTTGCCGCCGGAGAGTCCTAAGAGGATACGGTCTCCACTTTTAATCATCCGGTAATCGGCGATGGCCCGGCCGGTCAGACGCTGCAAGCTTTTCGGTGGTGTGATGTAAGTATTCAAACGGGTAGTATTCAGTCGGGTCATTTGTGTGTCGTATTATTGCTGACAGGTGACACTAGAGGAAGGTATTCATGGATTCTTCGATCGGGCAGGCGGACAGGTAGATGATTGGATTGATACAAAGGGTGGCACGCGCCTCGGTAACGGTTGAAGGTAAAATCGTTGGTCAGATTGATGGCGGGTTACTGGCATTGATTGGCGTCGAGAAATCAGACACCAAGCAAAAAGCTGACCGGTTAACTGAGCGTATACTCAACTATCGCGTCTTTGCGGATGCCGATGGCAGGATGAACCTGAGCCTGAGAGACACCCAGGCCGGGTTACTGCTGGTGCCTCAATTCACCCTGGTTGCAGATACCAGTAAAGGCAATCGACCCGGTTTTTCTAACGGGGCATCTCCTGAGATGGGCAATTATTGGTTTGATTACCTGCTGGATCGGGCTGCTCGCCAGCATATTAATGTCGCCAGCGGCACCTTTGGCGCGGACATGAAGGTTGAGTTGCTAAATGATGGCCCTGTAACCTTCTGGTTACAGACCTGAAGAGACTTTACGGAAATAATTAATACAGGTGGTATGGATCAATATCCACAGACCATCGAACCATTCTGCCTGTCTTCATGCTATCGAGGTGTGAGATCCACTTTGACAAAAATGCATGTAGATCTGCTCGGTTTTCAGATTTGACGAGGATCTGCATGCGGTAATGGCCCGCTTTACGCTCCAGCGGGGCGACCGCAGGACCCAGCAACTCGATCGCGCTCGAACGTATTTGCCTGGCGGCGTCCGCACTTATCTGGATGAATTCTTCTGTTTTTTTCATCTTTACCGATTCGGCTCTGAGTAGTGCCAGGTGACTATAGGGCGGCATGCTGGTGACCTTGCGTTCATTAAGCATCCTGTTTGCCATCTCAATATAGGGCAGATTTCTTAGCGCCTCGAAAAACGGATGTTCCGGATGCCATGTCTGGATATAGACATTGCCGGGCCTTTTCGAACGGCCCGCGCGGCCGGCAACCTGTGTGACCAGTTGGGCCATGTGCTCCTGGGATCGAAAATCAAGACCATATAGCCCATTGTCCGCATCGAGTACGATCACCGTACCAATCTCTGGAAAATGGTGTCCCTTGGCCAGCATCTGTGTGCCGATAAGAATTTTACTCTTGCCGGAATTGACTCTATCCAGGATTTTGCTGAATGAACCCCTGGCGCGAGTGGTATCCCGGTCTACGCGAATAACCTCGTTTTCCGGGAAGTGTTGCTGCAGGGTCGCTTCAAGTTTTTCAGTACCCTGGCCAATGGTGTGAAGGGATTCCGAAGCACAGGATGGACACTGAGTCGGAACCCTGGTTTCATAAGAGCAGACATGGCACCGCAGGCGCGCATCGCGCCGATGTAAAGTCAGACGGACATCACAGTGATGACACTCGGCTACCCAGCCGCAGTCCTCGCATCGCAGCATGGGGGCATAGCCGCGGCGGTTAAGAAAAATCAGTGCTTGTCCACCGCGCTCAAGTTCATCCGCGATAGCTTTCATCGCATGTTGAGACAGGCCTGATACGGATTTTTTTCCACGCAGGTCCAACAGGGTCATTTCCGGATGGACTGATTCCCCTGTTCGTTCCGGTAGCTGCAGAAGTGTGAATCGCCCCTGCGAGACATTATTGAATGACTCTATTGCGGGAGTGGCGCTACCCAGCAGTACCGGGATGTCGAGCATAGACGCTCTTTTGATTGCAATGTCCCGGGCCGAGTATCGGAAACCTTCCATCTGCTTGAAGGATGCATCATGTTCCTCATCGATGATGATCACGCCAGGAGACTGCATGGGCGTGAACACCGCTGAGCGGGTACCGATAATAATTTTTGCTTCCCCGCTCTTTGCCTGCCTCCAGGCTTCACTGCGGTCGCTGTCGCTTAAGCCGGAATGCATGACAACGATACCGGAAGAAAAACGCGTCTGAAAACGTGAGGCCAATTGCGGTGTCAGCCCAATTTCCGGAACTAATATCAGTGCCTGTTTACCCAGCATCAGGGTACGTCGTACAAGTTGCAGGTAGACCTCGGTTTTTCCACTTCCGGTCACACCATAAAGCAAGAAACAGGCGTACCGGTTAAGCTGACTGTTGATGCGGTCAAAAGCTGCTTGTTGCGCGGCATTTAACTGGTGTCCCTCTTCATAGGAAATCACAGCGGCAGTGGACGTTACCGGGCTTGTCTGAGCCATTACATGCTGTTTCACAACAAGAGACCTCATAGGGGACCGCCAGTTGGTGAACTGCGCATTCAGCTCAGTATCCGACGCGCCTTGTGGGCGATCGGACAGGAAATTGAGTATCGCCTGTTGTTTCGGCGCCTTGGGAAGCCTGGGTACGGTCTGTTGTGCGGCGGGACCGAGAGCCCATCTGTGCGCAAGCCTGGGTAAAGGCTGCCTACCCTGTTTGAGGTGGGCTGGCAGGGCTGTTGATATCACTTCACCGACCGGATGGCAGTAATAATTTGCCGACCAGTTGAGCAGCTGTAATATGTGGTCGTCGAGTACTGGTTCGTCATCTATCTGAAGCAAAATAGGCTTCAGGTCATAGCTGGGCTGATTGGTGTGAACCTCGAGCAGTATGCCAATCAGTTCTTTGCCGGCAAAAGGAACCTTCAGACGCACACCCGGCTGTGGAACAGGTTTCGACCAACCTTCTGTCAGGCAGTAATCGAAGGTTTTACGTATGGGTAGATTAAGGCCCACGCGTAATACCAGCCGAGAAGATTGATCAGGCATGAGTGACGTAACTGCTTGCTATCATTTAATAAAAATTCTTTATCCACAAATACTGTGGATAACTCAGTGGATGAAATGCGTAAAACGGGTTTTTGATGGCGGTTTTATGTCATTGTTGTTAAATTGTATAAATAATACACAGAATGTATAAACTATATATTATTCAATAAGTTGCATTGGTCATAAATTGCATCGTATAGCGGATAATGCATCATTCACGTCAAGCATGAAAGAATATTAGAGAACGGTGAATAACTTTCGACGATCACAGGCCGACTTAAAATTTCTTGACAAATTTTGCTTGCCGGAAATAGAGGCGATTACGCATTGCAAGTTAAATTAAATTCTAGCTTTAGCTCATAACTGAGGGTGATCTGCCCGCCTCTGACGGGGGTAAGGATTTATGTGATGAAGGGGAGTATAATAGGTGTAACTATATGAATTATAATAAGTAATTGTTGACGCCCAGGCCAAGGCTTTGAATTTATCAGGGCCGCATTGAAACTAGCGCTGGCGGGCCTTTATTAATTTTTCTCCCTTGCATACGGCTTCTGATCGATAGAATTTAATAATGCCGCGCCTTTTACTGTCCGCCTGGCTGTGTGCAAGTTTGTGGATAAGTCGTATAGTCTCATTAATAACAGTAATATGCGCATTGTGCGTAAACCGGGCCTGGAGGAGCGGTGTCGCAGGTGCCCTAGACATACAGAATCACTCAATGCCCTGCCTGGCTGGCGGCAGAGCGTGATCGGGTTAACAAATATCGATATTCAGTGGTGATTTTTTACGTGTGTTTGGACCGAGCTATTCATTACTTTATGAGTTCTGTTATGCTCGACTGAAACCGTAAAACACATACAAGAAACATTCATGCCCACCTATACAACGTTTGTAAAACCGGAGGAGCTTCAACGACTTCACATGTTTCAGGGCGTTCAACTCGAGCCCCTGCAGGAACAGCTTGATTCATGCAGTGTCAGGGAGATTGAGGCAGGTGAGACCCTGATTGCACGTGGCCAAACGAACAGCTATTTATATCTGCTGATAGCCGGGCGTCTGCGGGTTTACCTGGATACCATGGGCGAAACCCTAAGCATCATAGAGGCGGGCGAGAGTGTCGGTGAGATTTCAATCATTGACAAGCAGCCGACTACAGCACATGTAGTCGCTGAAACCCGATGCCGTGTCCTGGTCATGGGGGAAGCTGTGCTGTGGTCAATGGTGTCAAGCTCACATGCGGTCGCAATCAACATACTTTCACTGCTCGCAAGCCGGTTACGTGATTCGAATATGCGCCTGAACGAGAGCCAGAAGCGGGAGCGGGAACTCAGATACAAGTCAGTGGTCGATTCTCTGACTGGTTTGTATAACAGGAGCTGGATAGAGGGAGAGCTGGACGAGCGTTTGACGGTCGCAGAGGAAATTGACAGGCGGTATTCCTTACTAATGATTGATGTTGATAATTTTCAAAAATATAACGATGAAAATGGCAAGCTGGCAGGAGATCGGGCGCTTCACGCGCTTGCACAGACGCTGCTGAATAATTTAAGGCCCATGGATACCGCTATCCGCTATAGTGGAGAGGAGTTCGTGGCGATATTGCCTGAAACGGACGCGGATACCGGCTTACAGGTCGCAGAAGATTTGCGGTTGATGATGAAGGAAGAGCCGATCAGGATGGCCGATGGCAAGCCACTACCTCATGTCACGGTATCAATTGGGGTTGCTGCACAGCACCGGGGCGACAAATCACAGGATCTGATCGCCAGAGCGGAGGCTGCCTTGCGGGTAGCCAAGGATAGTGGGCGGAACAATGTCAGTGTAGGTGAGCGAGAGGCGAACAGCTGAAAGCCAGGTTACTCCGCCGATGTTTTCAGGCTGAGTGCATGTAATTCTCCAGATGTAATCAGTTCATTGACCGTCGCATAAACCATCTGGTGCTGTTTCATTGTATTCAGGCCGCTGAATTGTTCGCTGATTACAACGGCCTCGTATTTGTAGCCATCGCCGGTTACCTCAACACGGGCACCGGGTATGCCCTCTTCGATCCTTTTCCTGATTTCGTCGGTAGCTAGCATATAAAACCTGTATCCTTTATAAAACCACTCTAATAGTAGCGGCTGTAATTACCATGTTATACCGCCTGAATAGGATATAACCCCAGTCATAACATTGCATTTTATCCGTTTATATGGAGAATGCCTTAAAACCAGCAGGGTGATCTATGGCGTCAAACTATAGTAGTAACCTGAACCAGCAAGCTCTTCGAACAGACGCTTCCGGTATGCCATTGGAATGGATCTCTTATCAGCAAGCCGTGCGTCTTTATCACCTGGATATTGTCGCCTATACCTGCGGCTCGTTACTCTACGAAATTCATGGCGGGGTCAATGCGATAACCGGTAAACGCAGTGTTATTGCCGTCAACTCAATCATCGCAACTCGCGGGAACACCAAGGCCCTGTTCAAGGCGCGCGAACGATATACGCCGCCATTGAATAATCCGGCCTTGTTCAAACGAGATGCCCATATATGCCTCTACTGTGGAAACCGGTTTCAGGACAAGTTCCTGTCCCGGGATCATGTTACCCCAATCAGCCTTGATGGCAGCGACACCTGGAACAACGTCGTGACGGCCTGTAAACGATGCAATAATCACAAAGCCGGCCGGACACCTGAGCAGGCGGGTATGGAGCTACTGGCTATCCCGTTCACGCCGACGCACGCGGAATATGTATACTTGCAGGGCAAGCGCGTGCTTGCAGACCAGATGAAGTTCCTGCTGGCGCATTTTCCGCGCTCAAGCCCGCTGCATGACCGGTTGCAACGGGAATTTACAATTCAGCAATAGCGCACCCCGAAACAGACATATAGCCCGAGTGGGCAGTATGGCCATGCGTTGTGCCTAGCTATAATGGATTGAAATATATAGAAGAATCTACTAATGTATTGCCCCTTTTGCGTTCCGGCTAGATACGGGATCATGGTCACTAAGATGGAATTAAAGCAATGAGTGAAGAACGGCTAACTTTTCGCCGCTATGAGGACGGCGATTACCAACATGAAGACTGGCAGGAAGAAATCTTTCAGGCAAGCTGGTCGCACAAATGTCCAACCTATATCCACCGCACGCCGCCCTGTCAGGGTAGTTGCCCTTCCGGTGAAGATATACGGGGCTGGCTACAGATTGTGCGCGGACTGGAAAAACCTGCGGGTGACATGACCTGGCAGGAGTATGCGTTTCGCCGCTCAACAGATGCCAATCCATTTCCTTCGATGATGGGCCGGGTATGTCCTGCGCCCTGCCAGGATGGTTGTAACCGCAATGAGTTGGAAGACTTTGTCGGTATCAACTCGGTTGAACAGTTCATCGGCGATTATGCGCTGGAGAACAAACTCGATTTCAAAAACGAAGTTGGCAAGGACACAGGTAAAAAGGTGGCGATTATTGGTGGTGGTGTTGGCGGCCTGGCCTGCGCCTACCAGTTGCGCCGCAAAGGTCATGCATGCACGGTCTTCGATGAGCGCGAGCACCTAGGCGGTATGGCCTACTATGGAATCCCGGGTTACCGGACCCCGCGTGAGATGATCGAAGGTGAGATCCAGAGAATCCTGGATATGGGGGTCGAGGCAAGAACCGAGACACGAGTTGGTCGTGACATTACGTTTGAAGAATTGGAAAAACAATACGATGCGATCGTTCTCGCGATCGGCGCCCAGTCAGGTCGTAAAATCGGTATACCCGGTGACGGTGCGCCGAACGTAACCACGGGTGTGGCTTTCCTGGCCGCATTTAACGAGGGTCGCATGCAGCGCACGGCAGATCGCGTGGTTGTTATCGGTGGCGGTGATACCGCCATGGATGTGGTGTCGGTTGCACGCCGTTTGGGTCATATCAGTACTAACCATGCTAATGAGCGCCCTGAGCACGTCATACTGAACCAGACAGCACAGGATGTGGCATCTACGGCCAATCGACAGGGATCTAACGTCACGCTGATATATAGACGCCCGATAGACAAGATGCCTGCGGCAGAGCACGAAGTGCACCAGGTTGAGAAGGAAGGCGTCACTATCAGAGGTTCGCTTGCACCTAAAGAAGTGGTTCTGGATGATCAGGGTCGGGCGAAGGCGTTACGCGTGATCGAGGTTGACTGGTCGAGTGGCAGCATGGAGGAGATTGCGGGCACCGAGCAGGATATTGAATGCGATATGCTGGTTGCAGCGGTAGGACAGGCAGGCAACATGGAAGGCATGGAAGATATGGATAATGGACGCGGTCTGGTTGACGCAGACAAGTTTTTCCAGGTTCCCGGCAAGGAAGGGTACTTTGCTATTGGCGACATCGTTCGCCCGCACCTGCTGACTACAGCTATCGGGCACGCATCCATCGCTGCCGATAGTATTGACCATTATCTAAAGCACGAAGAATATGATCGTCGCCCCAAGGTAGATGTGCATCATTTTGATTTGCTGGGCAAGTTGCGTGAAGTACACCTGGAACCGGAAAAATTTGATCCGAAGGAAGAAAATGGGCCCCGCCCGATAGATCAGGGCCTACGAGGCACTTCTGAAGACAAGTATGCGGTACATAACTACGAAGATCGTTCACATCAGGAAATTATCGCGGCGAACGAGCTTTTTCTTGGCCACTTCAATTACACGCCTCGCCATATTCGCGAGTTCAAGGATGTCAGTGTAGAAAATGTACTTGGCCACTTTGAGGAAATGAGTGTTGGTCTGCAGGAAGAGCAGGCACAGCAGGAAGCAGAGCGCTGCATGAGCTGCGGCATGTGCTTTGAATGTGACAACTGTGTGATCTACTGTCCACAGGATGCGGTATTCCGTGTGAAGAAGGACGAGAGGACACTGGGTCGCTATGTTGATACCGATTATGGCAAGTGCATCGGCTGCCACATCTGTGCGGATGTGTGCCCGACAGGCTATATCGATATGGGCATGGGCGAATAATTAGGCCTTTAGCTAGCGGCATGCTTTGTTAAATATCAGCCGACGATGCCCATGTGTTTTTAATACACGGTGCTCGTTTGCTGATGTTTGCCGCCCCGGCCCATCTACCGGATGACTTTTTCCCAGTTTGACTAGCACCAAGGTTCTGCCGGATTTGGCAGAGTCATCAATTGAATCTCGCGGAACATATCTCAAAACATATCGCCACCGTAACCGGTGGCGATTTTGTTTGTACCGGGCAACAGAATATGGGTGGCGGCTGTATTAATAGTGCCTTTCGTCTTGATAGCAAGCACACCAGCTATTTCGTAAAAACGAACGTTGCACAGCTGAAATGGATGTTTGAAGCAGAGGCTGCCGGGCTACAGGCAATGTCAGATACGAATACCATTCGCGTGCCAAAGCCCCTGTGTTCTGGTATGACGGGAAACCATAGTTACCTGGTGATGGAGTATGTGCAGTTTGGCGGCGGCCGGAGCTCTTCAGCGCTGGGGGAACAGCTTGCGGCAATGCATCAGCATACGGCCGAAGAGTTCGGTTTCCATGTGAATAACACTATTGGCTCGACACCACAGGACAATACACCGGATACCGAGTGGATCAGGTACTGGCAGCAAAAACGCTTGGGTCAGCAGCTTGAGCTTGCCGGGCGTAACGCCTGCGGTAATGCGTTGCTGACCAAGGGTGAGCGGCTCATTGAGCAGGTCCCCGCGTTCTTTACTGACTATCGGCCCCGGCCATCCCTTCTTCATGGTGACCTCTGGAGTGGCAACTACTCATATACAAGCGATGGTCAACCCATAATTTTTGATCCGGCAACTTACTATGGTGATCGTGAAGCTGACATTGCCATGACAGAATTATTTGGCGGCTTTGGCGGGGAGTTTTACACAGCATATAACAGCGCCTGTCCGCTCGATGCAGGCTACAAGATACGAAAAACCCTATACAACCTCTATCATATTATTAACCACTTCAATCTTTTTGGAGGGGGCTACCTGGGGCAGGCCGAGTCGATGGTGAACAGGCTGTTGAGTGAGGTCTCCTGATATTATTCGACGTTGACGGCTTTCTGGATTATCGGAACTAATGGTTCAGGCAACTTTATCTTCCCGGAGAGCGCGAACTGCTGCCCTGCTTCCGACATCTTTTTCCACGTCTTTTGAATGATCTCTATCCACTTCTCTTCGCTGTACTCCGGATGCTTTCCAGCAAATTCGATCATGTAGTGTTCTATAAATACCAGGTCTGTCACGTCTTCGAGTAGCTGGGTATCGGGGTTGTGCTTGATGTTTTTCTTGCCGACCATTTTCATCGCCCGATCAATGTCATCCTGGTTATAACCAGCTTGCGCCATCAACTCGCCGGCAGTTTCGGCATGGAACTTGTAAAGATCTGTTCGCCACTTCAGGTAACCGATGCGATCCATTGGATAATTGTCCCGCGGGGACTTCCAGCGTTGTATGTGCTGGGAGCGTATAGCGAGCTTGCATACATCGTCCGCATCCGGCGCAAATCGCTCGAGCATGTCCGACATGCGAAGTGAATACAGAAGTTCCTTGGGCCACTCCTTGCCATTTTCGTCAGTGACCTTGTTGGGGTCTTCGCTATTTGCTGCGTCAATGAGCGAAAGTGCTTTCTCATACGCCTGCTGTGCACTGGTCATGGTCTGTCTCCTGCTGTTAGTGCCGGTCAAATCGTTGGGCGGAAAATTTTATGTTGAAGCGATTGCAATATTGAGCCCTGCTACCGATCAACATGAATAGCTATTAAAGGCTATATGCTGACCTTTCCGTCGATTACAGGCGGGCACCAGAAATAGCTGCCGGTAATCGGTCGAGTGAAACTGAACAGGGCGTCGACAATGCCATCATCTTTTCCGAGCATTCGATTGAGTAGTGCTTCATAGGCATCGAAGCTCTTGCCAAAAGCGAC
Organism: Gammaproteobacteria bacterium; assembly: GCA_041572715.1. GTDB lineage: Bacteria > Pseudomonadota > Gammaproteobacteria > JAJDYQ01 > JAJDYQ01 > JAJDYQ01. The sequence goes on along the minus strand of JBFFRZ010000034.1, from coordinate 2,866 downwards.
AAATACCAGTCCCTCACCATCTGTTGCCGACCAGGGCATGGAGCGACGAACAACAAACGCCTCGGGATCGAAATCTTCCTGTGCGGTACGTTTGACGTGCGCAGATTCAGGGGCATCTTCAATTTCTTCGTTATCACTGATCCTTCGGCCAAAGATATGGTCCTGTTCCTGCGGGCTGTTGGATTGAAAAGCATCCAGGTCATGAACCCATTGCTGAATCGCGACAAAACTGGACCCATCGGGTAGCTGATCCACACCACGTGAAAACGCTGCGTTTACCGCCTCATCACCCTGCGGGTTTTCTGTGCCGTCTTCATAGCCGGTAAGATCATCGCCATCACGGTATCGGAAGCCTTCAATCATGTCATCCGCGACGAAGGCTGCTGCCAGTGTCTTGTTGAATTCATGAGTGCGGTGTATCAGTTCACCGCGCTCATCGCCTCTCAGCCATAGCATCAGCGCGTAAGGCGTGGAGGGGATATCAATACCCGGGCCGGTCAATGCCGGGAATGATCGCATGCCGTGAATGGAAAGGTTAATAGCATTCAGCGTGGACTCGCCGATGCCAACAACCGTATCGCTGCCGTCAATAATTGCGAGTGCCTGCTCCAGTACGGACCTTGCCTGGTCATGGTCAATCAGCGAATAAAAGATATAACGCGAATGCGCAGGTACATCGTCAAGGATGCCGATCTGAAAATTACTCATAAAAGTTAAAGCTGTTTATTCAAGTATCGTCGATAGTTTATCGCTTCTGTCAGGTGATGTGTCTGAATATTTTCAGATGAATCAAGGTCTGCGATTGTTCTGGCGACGCGAAGAATCCTGTCATGCGCCCGTGAAGACAGCGCAAACTGTTCAATGGCATGGTATAGCAGGGCCTGATCTTCTTCTGACAGGCCGCAGTGCCGCTTGGTATGCGCGGGAGGCATTTTTGCGTTGGCAATGCCCGCGCGATCAATCTGTGTTTGCCTCGCAATAGATACCCGTTCCCTGATGGTTTTGCTGTCTTCAGCGGGCGCTTTCAGCGCGCTGTCAGCAAGCCGAATTCGAGGTACCTCTACAAACAGGTCAATCCTGTCCATAAATGGGCCGGATATCCTTCCCTGGTAGCGGCGAACCTGGTCGGGAGTGTCCGTACAGGCATGCTGCGTATCTCCCAGGTACCCACATGGACAAGGGTTCATCGCTGCGATCAGCTGGATGCTGGCGGGAAACTCTGCATGCCGGGCCGCTCGTGAAATGACAATACTACCGGTTTCAAGCGGCTCTCTAAGACTATCCAGAACCTTGCGGCTGAATTCGGGTAGTTCGTCCAGAAACAGAACGCCATTGTGGCAAAGACTGATCTCACCGGGACGTGGATTGGATCCGCCACCAACCAATGCGACCGACGAGGCTGTATGGTGAGGGCTGCGAAAAGGTCTTATATATGCATGGCTGTCGACAACCCCGATGTTGCTGGCAAGCGATCGTACTGAGGCCGTTTCCAGGGCCTCCAACTCGGTCATCGGTGGCATGATGGTTGGCATGCGCTCCGCCAGCATCGACTTGCCGGTACCCGGTGGTCCGATAAAAATCAGGCTGTGTTGACCTGCGGCAGCGATCTCCAGCGCACGGCGGGCATGTGTCTGCCCGCATACGTCGGACATGTCTACATTATATAGTGCCTGCTGATGCGCGAGTGAGGTACCGGTAACTGGTTCAAGTGTATTTCCGGTCGCGAGATGTTGGGTAACTTCAAGCAGATGGGCTGCGGCATAAGTGACCGATCCCCTGATCATGCTGGCCTCATCAGAATTCGCTTTTGGTATAACGCATCTTCTCTGGTTGGTGCCAGCCTGTATCAGCGATGGCAGTACTCCCGTAATGCGTTGCAGCGAACCACCAAGCGATAGCTCACCAACGAACTCGTAACCGTCCAGGGTTGTGTTATCAATCTGACCCGAGGCTGCAAGAATGCCCAGGGCAATCGGCAGGTCAAAGCGGCCACCCTCCTTGGGCAGGTCCGCTGGGGCAAGGTTGATGGTTAGACGACGATTTGGAAATTCAAAACCGGAGTTGATGATGGCACTGCGCACACGGTCCTTGCTTTCCTTAACCGCGGCCTCGGGTAAACCGACGATGGATAATGCGGGCAGGCCATTGGATAGATGGACCTCGACAGTGACCAGGGGCGCATTAACACCGGCTAATGCCCGTGTGTAGACGTGGGCCAGAGACATCCAGCAACCTTATACTGCACATGAAAACTTTGTGCTTACAAGTTCTTTTCCATCTCGCGCAGGCGCTGTTCCAGTGCCTCGAGTTTTTCGCGCGTACGGCTCAGTACCGATTGTTGTGCATCGAATTCATCTCTCGTCACCAGCGACATGCGGCTGAACGCACCGTCGAGAATGACCCGGAAATTTTTCTGCAGGTCGTCCTGAAGTTTTCTGAAGTCTGCGGGTACTGCTGAAGCCAGCTGCCTGGCAATGTCATCAAGGATTTTGGGGTCCATGTTTTCCTCCATTATGGCTGGCGAATGATTATAGGGCGTTAGTACCGGATATTACCCTGTGAATTATGAGGGGCGACGGCGCACCTGTTTGGTGCGTGCCATACTTATAACTTAACACGATGGTGCGCCGTGTCAGTTTAACATCCCATCATCAAAGATAACCCATTGAATAATATTATAAATTTAAGTTGGCACGAGAAATGCTCATAACTCCCCGAACGAAAGATTTTTACCTTTACAGAGAGGAGTTTCTAAATGAAAAAGCATGTTCTCGTTTCAGCTATGTCTAGCGCTTTGATGCTGGGCGCTTTATCCGTACCGGGGGTCGCTGCCGCAGGTTTCAGCGCCAATGTCGGTATGACAACT
>JBFFRZ010000033.1:0-14795 GCA_041572715.1 Gammaproteobacteria bacterium | reverse complement strand
AAGCATTTCCCGGGGCATGGCGGCGTACTGGAAGACTCGCATGATGAACTGCCGGTTGATCCGCGCTCCTACGAAGATATCTATGCGACCGATATATTGCCTTTTGAGCGAATGATTCACTACGGCCTGGCCGGCATCATGCCGGCACATGTCGTTTATGAGCAGTTGGATAAAATGCCTGCCGGTTTTTCGCGTTTCTGGCTGGGTGAAGTTTTGCGCACCCGGCTGGAATTCACCGGGCTGATATTCAGCGATGACCTGAGTATGGCTGGAGCTCATGTTGTGGGTGGGTACACTGATCGTGCAGCCGCTGCATTGGAGGCGGGGTGTGATGTATTGCTTGTCTGTAACAATCGCTCGGGTGCGGTCGAGGTACTGGATGATATCAAGCCGGTTGACAACCCAGCATTACAGTTAAGAATTGCACATATGCATGGACGCCGAAGTGGTGATGCTGGTGATTACCGGGAGTCAGATCGATGGCAGTCCGTGTGCAATTCAATCAGGTTGTTACAGGATGAGTTTCCGCAGGAGCAGGAACTGAAGTTTTAGTTTTATCGGGTAGTCAGTTATGGACTTACAGCAAATTCAGGTATGGGCGAGCGATTTTTTGGGTAAAGAGACCTGGATTATCCAGGTGTTTATCGTTGTTCTGTTGATGTTGATCGTCAACTTCATGCAAAAGCGTAGCCTGGCCCGGTTACTGATTCGCGCGGAGAAATCGACAAACCCCTGGGATGATGCATTTATTGGTGCATTGCAGCGCCCTATAAGCCTGCTGGTCTGGGTGCTCGGCCTGACTTTTGCCGCAGACATCATCCGCAACCATGCCGATACGGCATTGTTTGACCTGGTGCCCGCAGTGCGCAATGTGGGTGTCATCATCAGTCTCATCTGGTTTCTGGTTCGTTTCATCAGTGCAGCTGAACGGAATATCATTGTCCGTGCCAAAGGCAAGGAGGATGCAGTTGATGAAACGACTGTTGTCGCCATTGGCAAACTGCTGAGATTGTCCGTGATCATCACGGGTGTGCTGGTTATTTTACAGACACTCGGATTCAGTATTTCAGGTGTACTGGCATTTGGTGGTATTGGCGGCATTGCTGTAGGTTTTGCGGCAAAGGACTTGTTGGCAAATTTCTTCGGTGGCCTGATGATTTATCTGGACAGGCCCTTTTCCGTGGGAGACTGGGTCAGATCCCCGGACAAGTCGATTGAAGGTACGGTTGAAAACATAGGCTGGCGTCTGACGCGTATTCGTACCTTTGACAAGCGTCCCTTGTACGTGCCGAATTCCGTATTTACCAGTATTGCAGTTGAAAACCCTTCGCGCATGACCAACCGCCGCATCTATGAAACCATCGGCATCCGCTATGATGACGCAGACAAGATGGAAGTGATCGTCAAGGATGTCATTGAGATGCTGAAACAGCATGAAGCAATTGATACCACGCAGACACTCATCGTGAATTTCAACAGCTTTGCAGCATCTTCTCTGGATTTTTTCGTGTACACGTTTACCAAAACGACCAACTGGGTTCAGTTTCACGAAATAAAACAGGATGTACTGCTAAAGATTTTACGCATCATCGAAGGCCATGGCGCCCAGGTAGCCTTTCCGACTTCTACCCTGCATGTGGATTCCTTGCCCGAAGCCCAGACTTCAGCGTAATTAATGCAACTTCCCGATATCGATGCAGTACGGCAGGCTGCGAAGAATATAGCGCCATTTATTAGAGAAACCCCGGTCAGGCAGTCGCAATCTATTGATGATCTGCTGGGATGCCGGGCATATTTCAAGTGCGAAAATCTGCAATACACAGGCGCCTTCAAGCTCCGCGGCGCGACCAATGCAGTATTAAATATGAAGCAAACCGAGTCTTTCGCAGGTGTGATTACCCACTCATCCGGCAATCATGCGGCGGCATTGGCTTATGCTGCACAACAGCATCATATACCCTGTCATGTTGTCATGCCTGAGGATGCACCAGGCTTCAAACAGCAGGCTGTCAGGCAACACGGTGCCAACGTTACGCTGTGCAAGCCTGGCATGGAATCCCGCCAGGCAACAACTGAATCGATTATGCGCTCAGATTCGGGTTTGAGATTGATACACCCCTATGATAATTACGATGTGATTGCGGGGCAGGGTACGACAACACTGGAATTTTTAGCTCAGCAGCAATCAATGGATATGCTGGTAGTGCCGGTAGGGGGAGGTGGGCTGATTGGCGGTGCAGGGATCGTGGTATCCAGCCTCATGCCAGGTATAGTGCTGATAGGCGTTGAGCCTGAAGAAGTGGATGAAGCATATCGTTCACTGGCTGAAGGAAAACGTATGCCTGCTACGGGAAATAAAACCATTGCCGATGGCCTGCAGGCTGGAATAGGGGAAAGGAATTTTGTCCTGTTGCAACAGACAGTTCAAAGGCTGGTAACCGTCAGCGAGCAGCAAATTAAAAAGGCCATGAGGCTGATCCATCTGCATTTGCAGATGACCGTCGAGCCCTCTGCAGCAGTCGGCCTGGCTGCGCTGCTGAGCGGGCAGCTGGATATAGACAACAAGAGTATCGGTATCATACTTACCGGTGGAAACATCGAGCCGACGTTATTTAAGAACCTTATCTGATTTCTGAAATTATCTTCTATCTTATTGAAATTACTTATTTCTCTGCTATGGTGTTTGTTACAAACATCGACGCAAGGGTGGAAAATAATGAAAGCCATCAACCTGGCGCCCCGGATCGGGCTCGCTTTTGTCTTATCGGTTTCAAGTTTTGCGGTTCACGCGCTTGGGCTAGGTGACCTCGATTTACAGTCCCGGCTGAATCAGCGGTTGAGTGCGCATATCCCGGTATTCGTCGCGGATGATATTGATCCGACGGATATCAACGTCAGGCTGGCAGCAGACGCGCATTTTGAGCGCGCAGGAATCACCCGTTCGGCTACAGCCAGTCAGTTGATGTTTTCACCGAAAAGGACCGCTGGCGGTAAAATGGTGATCTCCATAAAAAGCAGATCAAGGGTGACTGAGCCAATGCTGAGTTTTGTTCTTGAAGTAGCAGAGGGTGAAGTCACCACGGTCAAAAAGTATACAGTGATGTTGCCGCCGCCCCGCTAGGGCAGGAAGAATTATTTTTTACCCTGGAGCGCGTTGACGGCAGCAGTGACCCCTTTAAGGGAAACCGGGATACTGATGGCCTGGTTCTGGACGTTGTAAAAAATGACTTCTGCCTGGTTGCCCGCTGTAAACTTCTTCATCCAATCTGCTTCAGGCTGGAACGCTGACTGGCAGCCATTGGTAAAACATGCCTGAATTGGAAGTTTTTTGGCATTATCCTTATCAACTCGTATCGTAATTCCCTGTGGCAACGCGATTCCCAAGGGCATGGTAATAATAAACGTTAGCTGTTTTTGATCAGGCAGCTGACCGATTGCAATATGAAGTACCCGTTTGCCCGACTCTTTATGCAGCAGGTCCTGAAAAACGTGACAACTGGCGATCTGGGTCTTTGATTTATCTTCACTGGTCACACACTTTGCGCGCCAGTCCTGAAAATTCTCGCCATCGGTGATGGCGGCAAGATTTCCTGAATACAGAACAACTAAAAGACCGGCGAAAATTGTAGGGTAGATCTTTCTCATACCCCTGTACCTGTAAGTTGTTTCACAATCTCAGGTTCCAGGTCAATTCCAACCGGCCAGTTTGGATTGAGCGATATTCCGAAGCCTACGCCCATCTTTTCCATAATCCAGCTGAATTCGGCGAGCAGACCGCCATCGCCATATCCCGGGTAGTCCTTGACAAAATCAGGGGCGCGCTCCGGACTGGTAAACAGAATCAAAAACTCCTCACCGGATTCATCCTTGATCGAAAGCGGCTTGGCTTTATTGTTCAGCTGGATATTGCCAATGGCGTTACCCTGTTTTTCAAGAATTGGCATGTATACCTGTGATTCAAGCAGTTCCTGCATGAATTGCTCGCCGGGTATACGTCCTTCCTGCGCGTCGAGCAGGCTCTCTTCCAGTTCATTCCTGGGTTCGAATATTTCATTCATTGCTTGTTTACTTCCGCCTAATTTTATTCGGGTAGATTAACCATATCTGGGGATGAGTATGCATGCTCTAACAGTCATCTTCATGAGGCAGTGATCAATCGAGATTCATTTCCTGGATCGGCCATGGAATATCCCTTTTACGGCCTTCGCCTTGCTATGCCAGTCAAGCAGGTGAGGTCATTATCCCACAAGCAGAAGTATAGAAATAGGGCTAGGCTTGAGCTTCAGAATCCGCAAGACGGTCCAGATTTGGTATCTTGGTGATTGGTACAAGGAAGAGAATAGGGGGCCTTTGCCTGTATCAGCTTTAAATCCAGCCGGTTTATACTTTACAGGTAGCCGCCATCGGTCAAGGAAAAGGCCTCACCTTCCTCGAAAAGCTCGGTACCGAAATTCAAGCGCTCATAGTCCCAGCGGGTGTAAAGCGGTTTACTGCCGGTATTACCCGCTTCATTCAGATGGAAGCTGTAGTTTTCAAGGAATAACAGTTCCAGGTACTTAGCAATGCGATGCTCGCATTGATAGAAGGAGATATACAATCTGTCCGCATCGGGCCACTTGTCCCTGATTCTCTTGGATATTTCGCATTCTGAAAATTGGGTGCCGACATACACACCCTGCATCAGAAACTCATTGTGATCAATGCAGAAATCGGCGTTCACCCAGAGTTGATACAGTCCAGTCTTGTTCTTTAATCCCGCGAGGTACTGACCGCTGTCGAGGCAGTCATTTTTGCCGGTTTCTATATCATCGAGAGCGAGCGAGGTACTGAAGCCGCTGTCATTGGCAATTTCTTTGACAGTCAGCTTTTTTACCAGCTCCGCCTGGCACACATGGTCAAATTCAGGGTGTGTATAGCTCAGGCAGGGGGCTTGCTGATTATCGCATTGTGGCATTTTCTTTTACCTGTTACATATATAAACACGGACTATAAATATAATAGTTCATGCCGTCCCACTCGATGTGACTTCGATCAAAGAATTGAAATCGTAAGCAGCAATTCAGAGAGATATTTGTCTCTGGATGTGCCAGATTATTTATCTAAGACCTTGTATCCTGGTTAGCAGGTTTATACCCAGACAGTCACCCGGTGAATATGCACTACCTGATAGGCATCGTTTCTGGTGGTAGAGGCGACGATTTCCAAGACGTCTTACTAACTTACTGATTATATTATAAAAAAATATCTCAATGACTTTAAGGAAATACCGCAAAACTATTCCCACCCAGGCTCAATGCGTAATCCCAGTTTCCGTATGAAAATGAGCGATGCATCTCTTTATTTATTATTTGGGTATGTATACTTATCGACCATCAACTCCATGACAGCTTGATAAAATTGTGACTAAGTTCAAAGAAACCGCCGCATTTCAAGACCTGCAAACTAAAGTCTACGATGACATTGCTGGTGTAGTCCTCTCGTACATGAAAGAGGTCGGAGTATCGGAAGACAGGCTGCAACAATTATCTCAGGACATTCACTACGATCTGTTTGCAATAATGGCTGAACTTGGGAAACAGCAGATCCCGGGGACAGAGATTTATGCCGATAAGATGAAATCAACACTCAAAGAAATGGTTGCCCTGGAAGAAAAGGTCAAGGCAATGGCTGCGCTCAAAGAACAAAAGGACAAGGAAATTACAGCGCTGGAAGAAAAGCTCAAGGAAATGGCTGCAATGGAACAACAAATCGAAGAAATAGCGACGCTGAAAGAAAAGGTTCGACGTGTGGAAGAACTGGAAGTAAAGATTAATGCCATGGTCGGGCAGCAAGCAAAGGCCAGAGAAATGGACGAACAGGAAGGAGGGAGCGATGCAGATGCCCTGCCAGATCTACAGTTTGATGACTTTGATAGCATTCTTGCCGAGGCAGATGAACTTGAGCAGGAGGCAAAGAATATGGATAACACAACCACTGACGGTGTCCTGGACCCGTCCAAGGCTCAGGATATCCTCAATAAAATAAAATCAGCGTGAGCGTAAATTATTTTTTAGCGAAGAAAATGGGTGTGGCTGGCTGCCCCAATGCCCCAAAAGGCCAACTGCCAGGTGTCGGGAAACGAAAATTAATTCGAGTCTGACCCCATTAACGCCCGCAATCAGCCCCTGTAGGGGTAATCCCCCCGGAAAATAACGGGGTTCAAAAGTAGAATTTTCCAATTATGATTAAGAGAAGGAGAATCTACGATGAAGAAGTCCCGCTACAGCGAGTCCCAGATCATCTCGATCCTGAAAGAAGCCGAGTCCGGCATCCCGGTTGCCGAGTTGTGCCGCAAGCACGGCATGAGTGACGCCAGCTTTTACAACTGGCGCGCCAAGTACGGTGGCATGGATGTATCGATGATGAAGCGCATGAAGGAACTGGAAGAGGAAAACCGTCGGTTAAAGAAGATGTATGCCGAGGAGCGGCTTAAAGCCGAGATCGTTACGGAGGCGCTCGAAAAAAAGTGGTGAGGCCATCTCGACGACGAGAGATGGCCCAACGTGCGGTATGCGAGAAGCAGGTATCGATTCGAGTGGCCTGCCTGGCTTTTGGTATCAGTGAGACCTGCTACCGTTACCAGCCGAAGCTGTCCGGAGATAATGCTCATATCGCTGACTGGCTGTTACGCCTGACCATGGCCAATCGAACCTGGGGCTTTGGGCTGTGCTTCTTATATCTGCGTAATGTGAAGGGCTACGGTTACAATCACAAGCGCGTGTATCGGATTTACCGAGAACTGGAGCTCAACTTGCGGATCAAGCCCAAACGACGTCTGAAGCGCGAGAAGCCCGATGAGCTGGCCGTTCCACGACAAATCAACGAGGTCTGGTCGATGGACTTCATGCATGACTGCCTGGAAGATGGCCGGAACTTTCGTACCTTTAACGTGATTGATGATTACAATCGTGAAGGGCTGGGCATTGAAGTGGATCTGTCACTGCCTGCGCTACGGGTGATTCGTGCCCTGGATCGAATCATTGAATGGCGTGGCAAACCCAGAGCCATTCGTTGTGATAATGGCCCGGAATACTTAAGCAGTCATCTGGTTACATGGGCTCAAAATCATCGAATCCAGTTGCAGTATATCCAGCCAGGCAAGCCGCAGCAAAATGCTTATGTTGAACGATTCAATCGTACCGTTCGACATGAGTGGTTAGATCAACATTTGTTTGAATCAATTGCTCATGCGCAGGATACTGCTACCCAATGGCTCTGGCGTTACAATAATGAAAGACCTAATATGGCACTGGGAGGTATCACCCCGATGCAGAAGTTAAGTCAAGCTGCGTAACAGTTACTACTTTTGAGACCCATTATTAATGGGGGGATTACCGTTTGTTTTTCCTTGGTCCGCAGCTTGGATTGAAAGGTCTTCTAGCAACTGCCCCTACTAAAGGTAATTCTGACCACAACTAGATCAGAAATGCTTAAAGACAGACACCCAATATATCAATACTATGTCAAGAATTTGCAGCCCGTTTTTCGATATAGCTCAATGCCTTATCCAGGCCGCGTAGCGAACGCTCCTTACCCATCAGCCAGATGGTCTGGTTGATCGCGGGTGAGGCGCCGACCCCGGTCACCGCAACCCGCACCGGCTGCCCCAGTTTGCCTATATTCAGGTCAAAATCCTCGACTGTCTGCTCCAGCAACACCTGAATATCCCCTGCCTGCCAGTCTTCCAGCCCCGCCAGCCGCTCACGAAATTTCTGCATCGGTTCCTGAATCACCGGCCGCAGCTGCTTTTTGGCCGCGTTCTCATCCAGTTCCTCGTAATCCCGGTAAAACATGGCCGCTTTATCTGCCATCTCTACCAGCGTTTTCACCCGGTCCTGCAGGACCAGCGCCACGTCCTCCAGTAGTGGCCCGCCATCAAGATCGACCCCCATCAGCGTCAAACGCTTACCCAGCTGTGATGCCAGGTCATTCACGTTGGCGGCCTTGATATAGTGCTGATTCAGCCAGTTTAATTTTTCCGTATTGAAGTCCGAAGGCGCCCTGTTCACAGCCTCCAGCGAAAACTTTTCTTTCATTTCTTGCAGCGAGAACACCTCTTCATCACCGTAAGACCAGCCGAGGCGCACCAGGTAATTCAGTAACGCCTCGGGCAGGTAACCATCATCGGCATACTGCATCACGCTTACCGCGCCGTGCCGCTTCGACAGGCGCTTGCCGTCATCGCCGAGGATCATTGGCACATGGGCATAAACCGGCAATTCTGCCCCAAGTGCCCGCAGAATATTGATCTGGCGTGGCGTATTGTTGATGTGGTCATCACCACGGATCACGTGGGTAATACCCATGTCCCAGTCATCAACGACCACGGTCAGGTTATAGGTGGGCGTGCCATCGGCGCGGGCAATGACCAGGTCATCCAGCTCCTGGTTACTCACCGATATCCGGCCCCGAATCAAATCATCAAAAACGACTGCACCATCAAGCGGATTCCTGAAACGTATGACCGGATCCACACCGGCCGGCGGCTCACCGGTAAAATCCCGGTATTTACCGTTATATTTTGGTTTATCACCTCTCGCCATGGCCTCTTCCCGCATCTGCTCAAGCTCCTCCTTGCTGCAGTAGCAATAGTAGGCATTACCCGTATCGAATAGCTGCTGGATCACCTCGCGATAGCGATCCATACGATGCGTCTGGTAATAAGGTCCCTCATCCCAGTCCAGGCCCAGCCATTCCATACCTTGCAGGATGGCGTCAATGGATTCCTGCGTCGAACGCTCACGGTCGGTATCCTCAATACGCAGCACGAACTGGCCACCCTGCTGGCGTGCCACCAGCCAGGAAAACAGCGCAGTACGCGCACCACCCACATGAAGATAGCCGGTCGGGCTCGGTGCGAAACGGGTTTTTACAGACATTGACGATATCCAGATCCAGTAACGGCCGCGGATTCTAACAGATCGGGCATTTTAAGCATTGCTTTGCGCCTGAATTGACGTTAGTCAAACCTGAGATTATGGCCATAAACTATCCTGAGCGGCTAAGGCAATGAGGAGGAGCAGACAGTGACAGACAAATCAGCCAACGCGCTTGCAGAACTGGCCGGTGCGCGCGAAGAGCCCAAGCTCGCCAGCATGAAAACCATCGAGAAGCTGGACTCAAACCAGATTTTCAAGGATGCCAACTACCCCTACCCAACCAAAATGGGCCGCAAGGAGTACGAGGCGGAAAAAGAAAGATTACAGATCGAGCTGCTGAAAATGCAGAACTGGGTCAAGGAGACCGAGCAGCGCCTGCTCATCCTGTTCGAAGGGCGCGATGCCGCCGGCAAGGGTGGCACCATCAAGCGGTTCATGGAGCACATGAATCCCCGTGGCGCCCGCGTCGTCGCACTGGAAAAACCCAGCAGCGAGGAAGCCGGCCAATGGTATTTCCAGCGATATATCCAGCACCTGCCTACCGCGGGTGAAATTGTCATGTTCGACCGTTCCTGGTACAACCGTGCCGGTGTTGAACGGGTGATGCGATTCAGTTCCGCCTCGCATTACCTGGAATTCATGCGCCAGGCACCCGAGCTGGAACGCATGCTGGTGCGCAGTGATATCCGGCTGTTCAAGTTGTGGTTTTCCGTCAGCCGAAACGAGCAGTTCCGGCGTTTTCAGGGCCGCAAGAAAAGTCCGTTGAAGCAATGGAAACTTAGTCCGGTTGACCTGGCCTCGCTGGACAAGTGGCAGGACTATACCGAAGCCAAGGAAGCCATGTTCTTCTATACAGACACCGCCGATGCACCATGGACAGTTGTCAAGTCTGATTGTAAGAAACGTGCACGACTGAATGCCATGCGTTATGTATTAAGCAAGCTGGACTACCCGAACAAGGATCCTGAAGTGGCCATTCCACCGGATCCATTGATTGTGGGCTCGGCAGAAACAATCTATGAAAAGGGCGAACATACGCTACTACAAGAACCTGACCTGGAGAAAAAGAAATGAATCAAAACCCGCACGCCCGAGCCATAGCCGACCGTTTCAGGGATGTGTTTGAGCAGACCGGTGAATCTTTCTCGCAGGATCACCATGATGAACTGGTGCTGCTGATTGAAGCCGGACTGGATGCCGCGCTATACCAGCAAATGGAGGCAGTGGCGGACCGCTTGAATGAACTGGCACACGATATTCGCCATAACGCGGAATTCGTCACTAAAGAATAATGCAGCTTTCAGCAGGCCGTATCGATATGCCGATACGGCCACCCCAAACCTGGCGAGCCAGCTGCATTATTAAATCCGAGTATTCCACTGAATAATTACGTATAATCCATCTCCATACAAAAACTATAAACAAAGCTGCTGAGACCAGTTACATTCAGCCAGCTGTCTCTACATGGAGGAGATGCAGTGCATTACAGATATATTGTGTATCTGATAATGTTGTTGGTCACGGCAAGCAATACGCTACTTGCTGCCAGTAGTCATGAGCTTGATATTCCCTATCCTTCTGACCCGCAGTCATTAACCGCCGACGAAATCATCAAACATACCTGGTATGTGAACCATTTCCGCGCTATCGATAACTACGCGATTAAACAAAAAGACAACCAGGTAACCTGGCTAGCCTATAAATCGAAAACAGGCAAGTTCAGGTTCAGAACACTCGAACGTTTCCTGTATAACGAACGCGATCAAAGCAAGGAAATATTTTCCAGGGACCTGGTAGTTTTTCATTATCCGGGCGCGATTGATGGTACCGGCATCCTGATCAACGATTATGCTGATCTGGACAAGTCGCAATCAGTCAATGTCTGGCTGCCTGCGCTGCGTAAACCCAGAAGATTTTCCCAGCCCAACCATGATGACGCCTATGCCGGCACAGACTGGACCTATGGCGATGTATCACTGCGCAAGCCATTTCACGAATCTCACGAGCTACTGAGAAAGGAACACTTCAGCAAAGCCGAAGGCGGCAATGTGCTACGTTACTTCACCATCCCGGAAGACAAGAAAAAACCGTTCATGGGCTGGCTACCGGACCAGTCCATGCTGACAATCGATCGTGAATGCTTCGTCGTGAAAAGTACCACCCGGTTCAAGGACTTCTGGTATGACTACCGAATCTCCTGGATCGATACCGAAACATTTGCCGACTATCGCACCCTTTACTATAAAAACGACAAACTCGTTAAGTGGGTTGACCGCCTGTGGCGCCCGATGCGTGAGCTTGAAGGTTCTCCCGATATCGATGACCCCAGGGCTCAATACTGGGTCATGTGGTATGGCAAGACCATGCTCACCGGCCATGAAACGATGGCCATCATTCCACCCGAGGTAAACACGTGGAATGAGACCGTAGATCTGAACTTCTGGTCGCTGCAGACCCTGGAAAAGCTGAAGCGCTAGGTGATATGTCGGATATGCAGCAAACAGGCAGGTCAGGTGGAAAGTTGGCTTCGGCCTATGCCCGCTTTGTCCTGAAATACCGCTATGTGATCATGCTGGCCGTAACGCTGCTCACCATTCTTGCGGCAAGCCAGATTGGCAAGATCGATATACGTAATGACCCGGACACATTATTACCGGCCGATAACTATCATGTGAAGACCAATGCCTATGTCGAAGAACATTTCGGCATGGGTAACCTGATGGTCGTTGGCGTGGAAAACCTCAACGGTGATATTTACCAGCCATGGTTTGTCAACAAGATCGTCAGTATCCACAAAAAGCTGGAATCACTGCCTTCCGCTCGCCCCTATAACTACATATCCATTGCCGCAAAAAAAGTCCGTTACATTAATGGTACAGGCGATGGTCTGGACATTCGGCGTCTTATCCCAAGAAACGGCATCAGTACCAGCGACCCTGAGCAAGCCAACGAACTGATACAACAACTCCGGGTTGGCCTTGAAAATAACCCGGTTATCAGGGAAATGCTGCTGTCAAAAGACAGGCGCTCAACATTTTTAATTACCGATTTTGATGAAACCATCAAGGGTAATTACCTTGAATTCGTCCACAAGGTAAATGAAATCATTGCGCAGGAAAGCGATGAGCGTATCAGGATCTATGTCGCCGGCGAGCCTTATTTCCTCGCTTCCATGATCCTTGAACTGAAAAACCACTGGCACCTGTTTGTCCTCTCCATACTGCTGGTTGCAGTCATTCTGTACATAGAGTCAAACTGTTTTCGCTGTGCCCTGCTTCCAATGATCGGGGTTGCCATCAGTGTAATCTGGACACTGGGGTTGATGGGGCTGACCCAGTACAAGCTGACCACCATGATGATTCTGACCCCGGTGCTGGTGTTCGCCGTAGGTATCGGTCACTCAATCCAGGTCCTGAAACGATTTAACGAGGAACTGCTGACCCACAGGAACCACATGATCGCCGCTGAGAAAGCCATTTCCAGGACAATGGTGCCGGCTATCATGGCGGTACTGACCGACGTTCTTGGTTTCCTGGTGTTGTTCATGGAAGACATTTCCTTTTACCGCGCCTACTCCCTGTTCGGACAGTTCGGCATGATCAGCCTGCTGCTGACCTGCACCACGCTGGTCCCCATACTCGCTACACTGATCAGGCTACCCGTACCCAACACCCGAAATAATGTGCGGCGCTGGGAGGAAAAATTCGGCTACTGGCTGACCGGCATTATCACTGGCCCGGCAAAATGGGTACCGGTAATGATCATTCTCGTGATCGTTTCAATTTCCTCTTACTACGTGCCGAAAATAGAGAGAGGCATTAATTACGCAGAGGCCGCATTCAAAAAAGACACCCGTATTATTGAAGACCTGCATGCACTGAACGACCGTATGCCGGGCATCATCTCGTTCAATATACCCATTATTGGTCCAGATGTTGATGCGATGCAAAATGTGAACCTGCTCAGAGGCATCAATCAACTTGAAGAGGCCCTGCGTGAAGATCCGGCCATAGGTTTCACCACCTCGCTGTCGCAGTATGTACATCTGCTGAATTACAAGATGTATAACGATGCACCTGAAATGTGGGTCATCCCGTATGATCAGGAGCTGGTCAACCAGTACCTGTTCACGTACTCGCTGGGCGGAGACCCGGGCGACCTCTCTATCGTCACAGACTACGACTACACCAATGGGCAGTTGCTCGGGTTTATCAACACTATGGACCCGGCAGAACTCCACCGGGTAACGACCAAGATCACGAACTATATCAGTCTGTACAGGGACCACCGCTACTTCCGGAACGCAGAGCTCAGTCTGAGCGATGAAACCACCGGGCTACCGGGTATCGGCGGTTTTGCCGGCACCTCCGCTGCCACACGAGATGTCAGCGAAGAGGAGTGGCTGAAATTGCCTTTAATCACGGCCGCTCTGGTTGCTATCGCAATTGCAATACTGTTTCGTTCAGTAGCCATGGCCAGCCTGATCATGCTTATGGTGACGATTACGCTGCTCGCCCAGTATGGACTGGCCGGTTACTTCAGCAGTATTAAAAACTGGGGTGGCAACCTGCATTTCGGCAACCTGGTCGCACTTAGCATTGGCATGGGCCTGGGGGTTGATTACAGCATTTACCTCGCCGAGCGTATCAAGGCCGAATACAAAAAGTCACAGGATACCCTGAAGGCCTTTCAGCATGCATTTACCACCACGGGTTCGTCGGCGCTGCTGTCGGTTGCAGTTGTGCTGTTCTGCCTGACCCCACTGATGTTTATGCCACTGGCCAACACCTGGGGACTTTCTGTATACATTGCTGTCGCCATTGTCGTTTCAGTCTTTACCGCGATGACGCTGTTACCAATACTGATACGTGCAACTATCAATCTACCCATAACGCTCACGGAGTCTTCCAACCTGCTCAACCTTCAGGTCTCTGAACGCACCTTGCAGTTAAGAAAAGAAAAGGAAGACCTCGACAAGGCCCTCAAGCTGCTGAAGGAAACCCAGAACCAGCTGGTTGAAGCTGAAAAGATGGCGTCGCTAGGTAGTCTTGTTGCAGGCGTAGCGCACGAGATCAATACACCACTGGGTAACGCCGTCGTTGCATCGACGCACTTGACTGAAGAAGTGAAATCCATAAAGCAGGCGCTGCACTCAGATGCATTGAGCCGAGCTGCGCTGGACGAATTCCTGGAAACAACTGATAAGGCATCTACCCTGATGTATAAAAATCTCGCCCGGGCGAGTAACCTGGTGCAAAGTTTCAAGCAGGTTGCAACTGATCAAAGCACTGAAGAACCACGGCTTTTCAACCTGAAAGACTATACCAATGAAGTCTTGAACAGCATCCAGCCTAAATTCAGGAGAACCAACATAGAGATACTGGTGGATTGCGATGAAGCTTTGAATATCAATGCTGATCCCGGGGTGTATGCACAGGTGCTTTCAAACCTGTTACTCAATAGCCTGATACATGGTTTTAAAGAGAAACAGGCAGGCATGATTACGATCAGTATCCAGCCTTCGCTGCAGGACCCGGAGAGAAACAACCTGGTCGATATCCTGTACGCAGACAATGGCGCCGGTATGGATGAAACAACAGCATTCAAGGCCTTTGATCCATTTTTTACAACCCGCCGTGGTACTGGTGGAAGTGGCCTCGGCCTTCATATTGTCTATAATCTGGTAACTCAAAGCCTCAAGGGGAGGATTACCCTGGATACTGCACCGGGTAAAGGCGTCCGATTCATGATTACTATTCCAGCAGAATGAGCAACGGACAACAAATCAGGTTTTCTGAAACGTCCGTACCCAGGCCCATGCAAATGGACCCGTGGAAAGTCTTGATTGTAGATGACGAACAGGACGTTCATGAGGTT
>JBFFRZ010000032.1:0-14880 GCA_041572715.1 Gammaproteobacteria bacterium | reverse complement strand
TTTATAGCGGCGCCGGATTACAAGCAGATCAAGGCCGAGGCCGGCCATGTAGCGTGGGACATCGGTAGCTACGACTGGCTGTTGCAGGGCAAGGACTTTGACAGCATCCATCCGTCACTACAAAGACAGGCGATTTTGAACATGAATTATGGCCTGTACGAAGTTATACCCGGAATCTACCAGGTCCGCGGTTATGATCTGGCCAACATTTCTTTCATCAAGAGTAAAACCGGCTGGATTGTCTTCGATCCACTGACCGCGAAAGAAACCGCAGCCGCTGCGCTGAAATTCATTAATGAAAAACTGGGTGAACGCCCGGTAGTTGCCGTGGTGTACTCCCATTCCCATGCTGACCACTTCGGAGGTGTGCGAGGTGTAGTTGACGAAGCTGATGTCCGCAGCGGTAAGGTCAAGGTCATTGCCCCTGTTGGATTCATGGATCATGCCGTAGCAGAGAATGTCTATGCCGGTAATGCCATGAACCGTCGTTTGTTTTTCCAGTATGGCGTACTGTTGCCACGCAGCCCTTTTGGGCATGTCGACCAGTCGATTGGCAAGAACACTGCGGCGGGTAACCTGGGCCTGATAGAACCCAACGTAATCATCAAGGACGATATTGAAGAGCTGACGGTTGATGGCGTCAAGATGGTATTCCAGAACACGCCCGGCACAGAGGCCCCAGCTGAGATGAACACCTACTTCCCGGACATGAAGGCCTTCTGGGCGGCAGAGAATATCACAGGCACCATTCACAATATCTATACATTACGCGGTGCACTGGTACGCGATGCCCTGGAGTGGTCCAAGCAGATCAACAAGGCGCTGTACCTGTTCGGCCAGGAGGCCGAGGTCATGTTTGCCTCCCACAGCTGGCCGCGTTGGGGTAATGATCGTGTACAGGAAATCATGCGTGCACAACGTGACACCTATGCACACCTGAATAACGGTGTTTTGCATCTGGCCAATCAAGGGGTCACGATCAACCAGATTCACAACGTCTATGAAGTACCCGAAACTCTGCAAAAGCAGTGGTCTGCACGCAGCTATCATGGATCGGTTGAACACAATAGCCGCGCGGTCGTGAATCGTTACCTGGGCTACTGGGATGGTAATCCAACCACGTTGATTTCTTTGTCGCCGGAAGACTCAGCCTCGCTGTATGTCGAGATGATGGGTGGCGCAAAACCGATCCTGAAAAAAGGCAAGGCCTTGTATGACGAAGGCAAATACCGACTGGCGCAGGAAATTGTGAACAAGCTCGTCTATGCGGAGCCCGGTAACCAGGAGGCCAAGGATTTGCTGGCCGATATCTTCGAGCAGATCGGTTATCAGCAGGAAAGCCCCAGTGTTCGCAACTCGTTCCTGGCCGCGGCCTATGAACTGCGTTCGGGCATTCCCAGCGGCGCCTCACCAAAATCCTCCGGACCTGACATGATCCGTGCGATGACGACAGAGCTCTGGCTGGACTTTCTGGGTGTTCGTCTTGATAGTAAGAAAGCAGACGGCAAGGCATTCAAGATCAACCTCGTCACTCCAGATAACAAGGAAAAGTTTGTCGTTGAACTCAGTAATGGCACACTCACCAACATCGAAGGCTATCAAGCCAAGGATGCTGATTTGACCATCACCATCAATCGCGAAGACCTGTTGCCGGTCATGATGGGTGCGGTCAAGTTTGATGAGCAGATCAAGGCAGGCAAGGCAAAGCTGGTCGGGGACAAGAAGCCTTACGAGGAACTCAAGACCATGCTGGTGCACTTCACTCCTGACTTTGAAATGATGCCAGGTACAAAGGGCACGCCATCTACATCCGATCTCAATATTTTTGAACAGGAAGCCCCTGCTGACACCAGCGGTGGATGATGCTAACGCTGCTGCGCCAGGTATGTCTGGCGCGGCAATCATCAGCGGCTATAGACGCGTATATAAAAGCCTCTGCATTTTCGTTCTTACTGTTCGATCATTTCGCTATTAAATATTTGATGAGTCTATGAGTAAGAAGCAATTCTGTAAAATCTTTACCGGCTTGTTTCTATTGGGCAACCTGGGTCTTGGTGCAAGCACGGCCATTGCCAATGGTTTTTTTATTATTGAAGACGGTATCAATATTGCGGCGCTGGCGGTAGGGTCTATTCCTGAATATTCGGGTTCAGATGATTCCGACACTGGCATAGCACCAGCGGGACGATATTATTTTTCAGGGCTGCGCTATGCTGAGTTACTGGGTCCTGAACTCAGTATCAACATTAACGATGCTGAAGCCCTGCAATATGGTCCGAGATTCCAGTATCGATTCGGGCGTGAAGACATTGATGATGATGTCGTAGATAAAATGCAAGAGATCGACGATACCTATGAGCTGGGCGTTTTCATCAAGAGCAGCACCCAGATCGGGGATAATCCGCTCCATCGACTTAACTTCATCGGGGATGTTACTTTTGACGTAGGTGGCGAGCATGACGGCTATTTTGCTTCCGCACGTGTTTCCTATTTCAGGCCTGTTGCGAAAGCCATGGTTTTTCATATCGGCGGGGCAGTTGGTTATGCCAGCAGCGATTTTATGGATACTTATTTCAGTGTCGATGCAACGGACGCAGCCTTGAGTGGATTACCCTTTTATGAAGCTTCGAGTGGCGTACACGATTACCGTGTCACCTTTGGTCTTATGCAGCATTTATCACCCCATTGGCATGTAGGGATAGGTGGACGTTACCAGCGCCTGTTAAATGATGCGCAAGACAGCCCGGTAGTTGACCTCAGGGGGGACAGAGACCAGTGGATTTATGGTATTGGCGTGGGATATGTCTGGCAATGAAGATTGCTCGCGGTTCAGGCGATCGAGTTATCATTTCAGTCAGCTTAACCCAGGCAGTTACCGGCATCGATACTAATTAGTTACCAGCCATGCAGGCGTCATAGGTCCGATTATAAACATCACTGCGTGCGCTGCTTTGCCTGGCTCCACCAACAACGCCACCTAATGCCGCACCGCGTTTGGCCGCTTTACTGCTGTCACCCACGATCGCGCCAGCTATCGCACCTTTTGCCAGTCCTCTACCGGCACCACCCGCAGTACTTCCAGCATCACGTTCCGCGCGCTCCGCACGTGCGGCGCAGTCCGCTGGTGAAGGCTTGGCGGCAGCTGTAGCAGCCGGTTGTGTGGAGGTGGCAGTTGCTGGTGGCGCTGAAGCTGCTGTTGGTGCTGCAGTGGTCGGTGTGCTTTGCTGTTTGCCTCTGGCCATGCAGGAATCGTAGGCGCGTTTATACACATCATTGCGCGTACTACTTTGCCTGGCGCCGCCGCCGACCGCACCCAATACGGCACCGCGATTAGCTGATTTGCTACTGTCACCTACGATTGCGCCAAATGCCGCACCTTTTAATGCACCTCTGCCAGCACCGGCTCCCGTGCCGCCCGCATCGCGCTGCACACGATCGGCCTCGGCTGCGCAGTCCGCTGCGCTCTGAGCAAAAATGGTCTGTGCGCCCAGTAAAAACGTGACAATCACTCCGGCGGTAAATGCTAATTTAACTTTTGAAGTGACTAACATCGATACAACCTCCGGAAAAAATGGGATAATAATTTTCGCTGGCGAATGATGATACCTTGCCTTGCTATACCGCGCCAATTCCTCATTCTCCGCCACTAATCAAACGATGGCTCATAGACTCAAGAAACGATGAATATCAATCGGCGAATAATCCGAAGACTGAGCTTGGTGGTTGTTGGCTTGATAGTGCTGGCATTATTGATCTCTTACGTGCCACTTAGTAATGATGAAGTCAAAGAAAAGATCATCAATTCCGTGGCAGAACAAACCGGTTACCAGGTTGAAGTAACCGGCTCATTTGATTTCTATCTTTCGCTGACGCCAGGGTTTGAGGCGACTGGGATCAGGATTTTCGAAAATTCGCAATCCTCGCCCTACGAAATCAAACGGTTGGGGCTAAATGTTTCACTGTTCTCATTAATGACGGATGAGCTGTTAGTGACTGATCTTGAAATTGAGGGAATGGAAATTGATGGGACATCGCAAGATACAGGGGACCAGCCATCATTGCGCGAGCTTGAACTGCCAACCATCAATGATGTCAGGTTGCTGGATATTGCAATTAGATATGGTGAATCAGGAGCGCTGTTTATCGACGACTGGAAATTCGAGAAAGCGCTCATGGGTAATGACCTGCAGCTTGAGGGTAAAGGTACGCTGCAAGGCAAGGCCTATAAGATCAGTAGTCAATTGGGTGCGCTGAATCAATTGATCGCTGCCGGGGGCAGTTTTCCAATAGACGCAACGTTTCAGTACTATAAAACTGTTATCAGCCTCAAAGGTTCTATCATTGACCCCCTGGGTAAAGGTGAATTACAACTAGATGTTGAGGCGAAGGTGCCGAATGTTTCCGCAGCACTCGCCACTGCAGGTATCGATACATCTGAATTAGGTCAGGCATCAGCCTCAGCCAAGCTTACCGGTAACTTCGCTACTCCAGCGCTACAGGATCTGGATGTAAAAATAACGAAGGGTAAGAGTATTTTAGTTGAGGCTGCAGGCGCTATTGATAACCTGCATTTCCTGGACGAACAATCCATAAAGTTGAAAGGATTTGTGACTAAAGACAGGGAGTTCTTTAACTGGCTGATCCCCGGCGTCACAGCAGGCGAGGGCGAATGGCAATTCAGTGGCAGCATCGTGAATAAAAAGACCGGCCTGTATCTGACCGATGTGCAGATTGTGGGTAAAGAACCAGCAGGTTATTCGATGAGCATCAAGGGTGAGGGTCTGCTGGATAACTTCAATGCCCGGCAGCCTTTCTCCCAACTCATGCTGGATGTCGATTTCGACGCCAGTCAGAGCATAGCCCGCGCATTATTTAACGATGCCATTCCGGGCATGGGGAATCTCAAGGGGCGCTTTCAGATTCATGCTAGGTCAGAGGCGGCATTGGCTATAGAAGCAATAGATATGTCTACAAGGTTGTTAAACGACATTCCGTTGACCGCCCGGGGGAAGATTAATAATTTTGCTCTCGACGACGCAGAGTTGGTTAGTGGCATTGATATTGATCTATCGCTTAGCGCCAATGACAGTGTGAAGCTAGGACAGTTACTGGAGGCTGAATTGCCCGATATTTCTCCTGTCAATGCGAGTGCAAAACTTTCAGGAACCGAGCAACAGTACCTGGTCAAGAATTTTATGCTCAAGGCAGGAACAGCGGGCAAACTCCAATTACAGGCGAGTGGAGATATCCGGTTAAATGAAACCAAACATAAAGACTTGATCAAGGATGTCAGGCTCAAGGTTGATGTAATGTCGGCTGATACACAATCCGTTGCAACAGCGTTAGACATTAATGTGCCGGAATTGGGGCCGGTTAAGGGTGAGTTTAATCTGCAGAAAGATGCTCAGAAGCTGAAGCTGACAAAAGTTAATCTTCAGTCAGGTTCGGCAGATGGATTGCAGATAGTAGCAAAGGGGGAGGTTGGGCGTATCGAGCTGGAGCCTGAGTTCAGGTTTACCGATGTTCAATTGAACATCACTACCAAAGCCTCATCGACGGCCAGTCTTTCCCCACTAGTGGAATTTGATGTGCCGGATTTTGGTGCGCTTCAAGGTAAGGGTAAAGTGCTTACGCGGGACAATCGCATCGGGTTGCACGATGCCGAGATCACCGCAACCCTGCAGAATAATACAATCATAAATGCGCGTGGCAGGATCGTAGACCTGGTTGAACTCAAGGGTATCTCCTGGAATGTAGATGTCGATCTGGCCTCGGATGAGTCATTCAATAAAGTGCTTGGCCATTCAGTACCTGGCCTTGACGCCATACATGGAGACTTGTTGGTATCTGATGAGGATGGAAGCCTGGGACTTGAAGAGATTGTTATATCTTCCAGGCAGGAAGGTTTACTGAAAATGAAATTGAATGGCTTACTGGATGACCTCAATAACAGGAACAAGATGGATGTCAGCGCCGATGTTGCTACCAGTAACCTCAAGGTTATTGGCTCTTTGCTGGGTCAGCGTTGGCCAGATACCAAACCAGCGAAATTGAATGGATGGTTTCGGGTAAATGGCAACAAAACGAACTTTGATGGTTCGTTGCTGGTTGGAGAAACCGCCATCACAGCGGATATATCCGGACTGGATGTTTCCCCGCGCGTAAAAATCAATGGATATATCAGTACTCAAATGTTACACCTCGCTGACTTTGGCTTGCTTGTTTCGGAGCCAAAGCAGGAAGAACCAAAACGGGAAAGCACAACAGGTACAAAGAAGGAAGTCTCATCCGATAGCACAGACGAGAAAATATTCAGTGAGCAGCCATTCTCGCTGGAATGGATGAAGCAAGTAGATCTGGATATGAAAATAAAGGTGGCCGATGTAGCAGATACCGAGGCCAAGCTGGAATCTTTTGATATTCCGCTTCAGATCAAGGATGGTGGAATTTTAATTATTTCCCCGGCAAGAGTGGATTACGAGGGTGGAGCGATAAAACTTGATTTCAAAATTGATGCGACTTCCGGGGAAGCACGCACAGCACTGAAATTAGAAACAGATGATTTGCCGCTGGACCGATTGGCAGTTAATTTGGGCGTGCAAGAAAAAATATCAGGCAGTATTGATCTCATATTTGAGCTAGATACAAAAGGTAATTCACCTGCGACTATGGCCAGTAATCTTAATGGAGTTATTGAGTTTGGCGTAGAGGATATGGAGGCACCAAAGGAAAGGTTTGATTTACTCACCAAGAATCTGTTTGGTTGGGTAGTCAGTAGCACCATGCTCAGCAGGCGTACAAAATTGGACTGTGGAATGATGATCTTCGAAGCTAACCAGGGACAATTGGCCAGCAAGCTAGTCTTCTTTGATGGGAGTAACCTTACATTGTCCGGAGATGGCAGCCTGGATCTTGGTCAAGAGACTATCGATTTTTATATCATCCCCAAGGAGAAGCGATCACTGCTTTCTAACGCGAGCCCAGTGCACCTGACAGGGCCGCTCAGAGATCCAGATATAAGTGCGATTTCAACAGCAGAAATGAGCATGTTGGCAGCAAAGGGTTATGCATCCCTGGCTATCCTTCCTACCATAACAATTCCTGTCGCCGTCCTTGGCTCGCTTGGGGGGTTATTTGCTCAGGATAAAAGCAAGGGCGACAATAGCGCCTGTCTTAAATACTTGCAAGACAATCAATAAGCGTGTGAATGCATGGTTTGTGTCGTATCGGGAGCGTTTTACAGCACGGCTCAAGAGCTGGAGAATCAGCCCCTGACTCCTGCTTGAGAACCTGGGCATATTCGGCTAGCCTTACGCAATGTATAAGATATTTGTGATTCTTCTAATGCTTGTTTTCAGTGCGGCCAGCGCGCAGGTGTACAAGCGCACTGGTCCCGATGGACAGGTATATTTCTCTGACCGCCCCGATTCAGATTCCGAGAAGGTTGATGTAACACCGGCACAGACGATCAGTATGCCGCCAATGTCTGAAAACAAGGGAGTCCAGAATCAAGCTGGCCAAGACTCGCCTGCTGTATACAGCGCGTTCAGCATCGTCAGTCCGACGAATGGACAGGAGATACGTGCCAATGATGGAAATGTCACCGTTCAGTTGGCGCTGCAGCCCGGTCTCAAGTCTGCCCATTCGGTCACGCTCAGCATCAATGGTGAGGATGGCAACACAACCACTAGCGGCCATGGCCTGAGTATTGGATTGAGCAACCTGTCTCGTGGCCAGCACACAATAGAAGCAACGGTTGTTGATGCCCAGGGCCAGCCATTAATTAAGGCCGGGCCGGTTAGTTTCAATGTTCTGCGGCATGCATTAATTAAACAACCGCGCTAGCGTGGCTACTTAAGGTATTGTCCAGCCATCAAAGTTGTTGCCAAGCCGCTGACATATCGCTGTACCCTCCTAATTTGCTTTATATGCTGATGCATGGTCTTCCTGCAAGCTAATAGGTTAGCATGAGACCCTGTGCCGTATGCTGAAGCTAGACCAGTTTTACATAGTAGGCAGAAAATGTGTGTCAGCTATATATGATTCATATATTATGCATCGCATCATTGGCTCGCCAAGCGCTGCAGGCTTGTAGTTCCAGCGGCTGCTAATTTTCAGGAATCATTACCGGGGGAAGTTTGATGACGAAATATTCTTTTGCACATAACATGAAAGTGTTCTGTTCGCTGATTGTGGCGGCTGCCTTGTTTCAACCTTATGCCACATTGCATGCAAAGGAACCCGGAGCGTATCAGCACAAGGACTTTATGAGTGATTACTCAAAGCTTCAACCGGAAGGTGGTGAGAGTAAGGCATTGAAGTATCGGAATGCCACCGTCGATTTTGCAAAATACGACAAGCTCATGATTGATCGCATCAAGGTCTGGGTCAAGGATGATGCGGAGTACAAGGGTATCGACCCCGCAGAGTTGAAGGAGCTGGTCGATTATTTCCACCAGGCAATTGTTGACGCAGTTTCAGATAAATATCCCGTGGTCACGAAGCCCGGCCCGGACGTTTTGCGCTTGAGAATTGCCATCACTGACCTGGTACCCAACAAGGTATCGGCCTCTGTTGTATCGCTCGTCGTACCCGCATTATGGCTGGGTGAAGCAGGTGCGGGTGCTGCTGAAGGTGAAGCAGGCAGCACACCCTTTGTTGGAGAGGCCACCATTGAGCTTGAGGCAATGGACAGCCAGAGTAACCAGCAGGTCGCAGCATACATTGAAACCAGAATCGGTAAAAAATATTACTGGACCAAGGGTGTTACTACCGGCGTCTCCCAATACAGCAAGGCCTACTCCACCTGGGCCTATACCAAGGAAGCGATGGACTACTGGGCTAAATTAGTTCGCGAACGACTCGACGCGGCCCGGGCCAAGTAAAGTCCAGGTAGATGCCTTTGCCAAGGCAGTGATTATTTTTTGAGTGGTTGTGCGCCCCACTTACCATCCGGCTTTTTGCAAAACTGGTAGACAACATTGCCTTGCAGACCGTTGTATGCACGGTGTTCTATTCTGAGACTTCTACAGGTTTTACCATCCACCGTTGCTGTGTCTGTAGGGGTGTACTTGCCGCTATTCTTAGAATCCGGGTTTTCCCAGCTGACAGTTACGCCGTTTTCACCTTTATCGAGCGCTTCGCGCGCTTTATTTTTGCCTATTTCCCAGTCCTTGTCGCTAAAGTACCTTGCTGGCGAATATTCCAGGAAGCGCAAGTTGGCTGCGTAGGTGAATTGTGAAAAGACGGTGATAGATGCAACCAGGGTTGCGGTAATAATTCTGGATTGTTTCATTCAGGATTCCTCAGTGCTGGTGTTACGAACAATATAATGAATTACGCTTGTGGTAAAGGTTGAAGCCGCAATTTTGGGTACGTGCACCCGATTCGATTATCCAGATATAATAGATGCCAACTCCATGTATTTTATGGAAATTATATGTGGATGTGTGGGTTTGTTTATGGGCCTCGGGTGGGCTCATTAACGTGAATTAGTTGCATTGTTGAAAACAAAATTCTGCTAACATCTGCCGTGATGTTGGAATATTGTTTTGACATAGCATGAATAGTACGAACCCTGAAACTAACCAGACAGTCCAGTCATCGGTAAGGGCATGGTTTCTGGCCGTGGCGGCCGTATTTCTGTTGTCGGGCGCTGCGGGCATAGTGACCGCAATTATCAGTGATGCACCGAAAGACCCGGTGATGCTCATCGCTTATTTCATCGCTGGTCTCCTTCAGGTCGTAATGGCGCTTCGTTTCAGGCAAATTATCGGTTCCAGCCAGCTTATACTGATCGGTGTCATTTATGTGCTGATCGCAGTGCTTTACTGGCATATGGGAGATGTGAAATACGCCACAATGATCAGGTTATTCCATAT
This sequence comes from Gammaproteobacteria bacterium, assembly GCA_041572715.1. Lineage (GTDB taxonomy): Bacteria > Pseudomonadota > Gammaproteobacteria > JAJDYQ01 > JAJDYQ01 > JAJDYQ01. The sequence continues at coordinate 4,999 of JBFFRZ010000032.1, read as the reverse complement.
CACATTCGCGCTTTCATTTTTCGTTATCATTTTTGCCATACGCTTTCACCTGGCACTAATCTATCGTGACTATGGTGCGAAAATATGGGCTGGCTTGCTTGTAACAGGATTAATCACACTCACCAACGGAGTCATCCTGGTATTCTGGATACTTGACCTCGGTATCACCAGGCTCGTGGTTTCATTTGAGCTTCTGGTCAACGGCCTTATGCTTATGTTGATGAGCAGACAGGTGATTCTCAAGAAAATGGCCAGTCCATCTGATCCGGGTACGTGAGTAGCTGGTGAACTGTAAAGTTTTTCTATGAAGGTGCGTCATTTGTCTATGATGAAATAAAAGTTTGGTCAGTTTTTATATTTAATATTGTCTGGCTGGGTAAATGAAATTACACGATAAAAGGATGAAGATATGAGTGATTTAAAAGATGAAGGTGTAATCCAGGCGTTAATGCAAAGATTTGAGTCACAGCGCTTGCCAAGGGCGCTGAAAATCAAGGAAAGCGTGGATCAGGGAGAACTGTTATCCGAGACTGACCTGGAATTTCTGACTGAAGTATTTTCAGACATGAAAAATATCAAGCCATTACTGGACAGGCACCCTGAATATGAAGGCCTTGTGAGCCAGGCAATTGATCTGTATCACGGAATTACCAGCAAGGCGCTGGAAAACGAGAAGAACGCAGAATAGCAATTCATGGCTCGAGTTGTATCTTCACCACCGGTTTTTAGAGGTGGTCTGAAGTCCGACAGAATCAGTCGATCTGTCGCACCCTACGATATTGCACCGACACTAGCGGCCTTCCACGAAATAAAACCGCCATCCGCAGCTATTGGTGAGGTGCTGCCGGAAATGCTTGAGCGGTAAGTCTGCCACGCCGCAAGCGACGTACTGCCATTTCACTTGCATTTGCGTACATGTAAAATGCGGTCTGGCTTTACCGTTCTGTATTATGTATTTGCGAAACCTGATTCATCTTCTGCATAGTGGGGGTAGTCTGTGTCCAGAATCAAATTCTTCGGTGTGAGAGGCTCAATTGCAGTCTGCGGCCAGGACTTTCAGGAGTTTGGGGGTAACACTACCTGCATCCTGTTTGAGGGCCCTGAGCGAACAGTGATTATGGACGCGGGTACGGGCATACGCGACCTGGGCAAAGAGTTGATGGCCGATCCGACGCTGGGCGTTGAACGGCCATGTTTCCTGTTGTTCTCTCATTTCCACTGGGACCACATTCAGGGCTTGCCGTTCTTTGGGCCGGCCTATGACCCCAAACGAACCTTTACCATCAGTGCCATTGGCAAGGAACGGGCAGGCATCGATTTGCGTGGCATATTTGAAGCGCAGATGCAGGAGGATTATTTCCCCGTAAAACTCGATGGCATGGGCGCGAAGATCGAGTTCATGCACATACCGGAAGACCAGTACCAGGTTGATACTGCCTCGGTGAAGGTACTCAAACACAATCATCCTGGTGGTGCTTACAGCTATCGTATGACGGATACCGAAGGCAATGTTGTGGTTTACTGCACGGACATCGAGCATGGTGATGAAATCGATCAGAATATTGTTGAACTGGCGCGTGATGCCGACTTGTTAATCCATGAAGGCCAATATACGCCGGAAGAACTGCCTCGCTACAAAGGTTGGGGGCATAGCAGCTGGGAGCAGGCGGTCATGGTGGCCGAGCAGGCGAACGTGAAGCAGCTGGCGATTACGCATCATGACCCGGACCATGACGATGCATTCTTGCATGACATAGAGCGCCAGGCCCAGGCAAGGTTTCCGAATGCAGTGCTTGCCCGGGAAAAAATGGAGATCATCCTGTAATCAGGAGTTCTACCGATTGTCCATGCGGGTCGCATGAAGGCAGGTGGGGCGGGCATTGGTTAATCGTAACCGTCCGACTGATGTTCATTACAAACAGGGCCTCAATTCAGCCCGGCAGTGACGCTCACCCCAGGGCGTGGTATAGCTTCATGATAGCTTTTTCCGCTACGACCATGGCGATGATGACCACGATCAGCGCGACCAGACCATGAAACGGGCCATGAAATGCAACTTTGTCACCAAATGCAAAATCCAGTGCTTCCAGGATGACGAATTTCGACAGGAAAACAACTGCCCAGGATCCAAAAAATCGCATGATCTTGAACTTCATTCCCTCTTTGGATACGAAATGACTGGCAATCCAATGTTCAACAACCAGTGTTAGTTGCAGCAGCACCTGCAGCATGATGGCGGCAAACAGTGATATCGTGAAAGAATCAATGACGACGTTATCCCAGTACTCCTCAAACAGGTTGAGTATTGTCAGGTCAACGAGTATCGCCGTGAAATAGCGCAGAAACAGCCGCTGGCGCTCGTTGAATGATGTTCTTTTTTCGCTTTGATCGATTGCTTGTTCCATGGGGGATGGTTCTCCAGCCTGATTTCAGCTTGCGGTCAGTTTTACGAAGCATACTATATTGCAGACTATCGACAACTGATTTTCCATACACGGATATTTACGATGCCCAACAGGTTTGTCGCCAGTCTGCCCAGTGTATTGCTGTTTTACGCCATGTTGTTTGCTCCTGCCCAGGCCAGTGAAGACAGCGACATGACTGCCTGGTCTGTGTCAGTGGACAACGACCGCGATGTCAGTATCGATGTCGGCAGTAGAGATGAAACTGTATTGTTTAGCATACATGATGTATCCGGCATTGGCAGTGCCATATTATCCCCCGTGCATGGGCAGTGGCCCGCCAGCATCGTCTTTCATATCTATACCCAGGGACTGGAATCTTTCAGTGTCAGCAATAGTAAGTTGACCAGTTATACTTCGGTAAGCACGCACTATCCTTCCATGATACTGTGCGAAGTCAGAAATGCCGGGAATCATGAAAGGTTATCGGCAAGCGATGGCAGACCGTATTGTATGCCTACGGTAATCCAGGCAGGCGGAGCAGGTGACTCACTTCCGCTGAAGGATGGTTACTTCGAAGTGAGGTTGCCACACTACATGATCAAGGATAATCCGTCAGAACTCGTCATCCGGTGGGTGGATTTTTTCAGGATATGAGCTTGTAAAAAGATCAATCAGTTACCATAGTAAGGAAACTGCCGCGGATAATGAATCTGTGTCCATTCCCACGTCTTCGTGCGTACGGGTTTTTATGTAGCTTATACTGACGCCAGCCTGCCTGTTGATGGGTAATACATAGTGGAGTGCATACCCGGTATCTTTTTTACGATCTTCCTTGGCAACGCCATTGATAGTGCTTTCACCTCCACGGTCGAAGCCAAAACTCAGTCCTGCCCAATGGCCGGGGCTGAACGTATGAGTAATGTTCCCGTGAGTGATGAAGAGCGGATCCTGCTCCAGCTTGTTGCCATTGAAAAATTCATCATTATCGGTATGGAAAGCGATTTCGGCGGTCAGCTCGGCTGACCATTTGCCCGAGGTATGCTGTACGCCAATCTGCGGGCGGAGAGTGAAGCGGTTATTGCCAAGGTTAATCAGCTTGTCCTCCATGTAATCGCCAGTTGGCAGGCGCACCGCAAGACCAGCGCCGACCACGGTTTCAGGGCCCACCCGGTTTCGATAGGCACCATACTCTTTGCCCTTCATCGGGGGTGCCCCGTACAGGTTGACGGAAAAGCGTGCAAACGTATCCGATAATCCATGCCTGCTGGTTGAGGCGGGGCTACCGTCGAGCAGGCCTGTCCATACACCTTCCTGGTAAGCCTGGGTGATATCGACCCGCGCGGATTTTCCAAGCAGTTCAAATGTATGGATATGTCTGAAGGCCCAGGTATCGAGTTCCATCTCCACGTCTTCGAGTCTTAGTACCGGGTCGATCGTAATATCTGCATCAGTCTTCACATAAGCAACGGCAGTCAGATTGATATCCGTGGGTAGATGGCTCCACTGCCGGGGTGCGAGATCAAGTGCCAGAGTGGGCGTTAGGCATGAATATAAGATCATCGCCAGCAGACCACCACCGATGATGCCTGATTTCATGCTCATGATGTGTAGAGCCTGGTAGTCTTTAATTACACTCACCGGCGCGGTGGGAAATGACTTCATGGTTGGCACATGCGGTACATCCACTGGCATAGGTTTTATGTGTGCCATCTTTATGTGTGGCGCAAACTGGCATATATTCCATGGTACATACCTCGGGTCGTACTTCAGGGCACGTGGTCGTGCCGGATTGAGGCTGGCTGGCTGTCGACGTGCAGCCAGATAGCAGGGCAATTGCAGACAATGTGAGTAAACTCGACGTGTACCGGTCTTTTATGCGCATTATTGATTTCCTTTTAATCACGTTGATTGTCAAACAGTCATGAGATATTACCGCAACATGCTCAGCCGCTCATATAAATCGTGCGCGGCATATTTTGGGTATTTCGTGATCCTTGTTCTCGGGATCATGTTCAGCCAGGTCTCTCATGCCGAGAGGTTGTCCGGTTTCATGGTCTATGGTCACGAGGTCAGGTCATTTCAACCATGCGACAGCGACAGAATTGTCTGGATTCACGCAAGCGGGGAGCATCACCGTAACCTGCTTGGCCAATATGACCGGCTGGGTGCCGGATCATATGAGAAACTTTACGCTGAAATCGATGGAGAATTTTCTGATCAAATGGCGGGTATGTTCTCCCGGGACTTTGATGGCGTTATCAATCTCAAACGGGTACATCAGCTTTCAAAGCCGGAGACGAATTCCTGCGAATCCGGGAATACGCCAATGGCATCAGAAAATCCTTTACGCCGCCACGGTGGTCGGACCTTTGTGTTTCATTGTAATAACGATTCCCAATACATTGTTTGGGCAGACCCGGCCGAAGCCTGGGTTTTTCGTCCGCAGGGCAGTTGGCAACTCATCCCCATAAAAACGAATGGCAAGTCGGGCTATGCGAATGATCACATTACTATTCTTATGGATGGTCAGCGCGCCTTGATCAGTGAGTCAGATTCTACCGGGGAGATGTCCTGTCAGAATGATTCGCAGCAGG